>JAUQXC010000324.1 GCA_030834825.1 Thermoflexales bacterium | reverse complement strand
AGCTCAAAGTACCTGCCACCAAACACGCTGGTGACTGAGACAACGGTGCGATCTCGCAAGTCGAGTGACTCGGTCGCTTGCAAGCAGACCGACGCTGGCGTGGCGGCATTTACGGTTATCTGCAGCGTGTCACTGCCGGCGCCACCTTGATCATCAACAACGGTGAGCGTAACCGTATACAGGCCACTTTGGGTATAGACGTGAGTGGGAGACAACGCGCCCATGGTCATGGACCCATCGCCGAAGTTCCAGGTGATGGTGTGAGTATCTCCAGTATCCGGATCAGTGAAGGAACCAGCAAAGGTCACAACACTGCCTATGTCAACGATCTGATCTGGCCCGGCATCCACGGTTGGCGCGGTATTGCTCGTTACCTGGACCGTCACCTCATTGCTCTCATCAAACAGCCCAGAACCCCACAGCGCTGTCACCGTGTTAGTCAACGGTCCAACCGATAGTGGAGTGACTTGGACTGTCACCGTCACTGGCTGCTCCGCCAACACATCGCCGGACCATATTGCGCCTAGGGTGTCCACATAGGCTTGACCTGTGCTAGCTGAGACTACCGTGTTAGTCACCTCGGCGAAGGGCAGCAGGCCAACGAGCATGACATTGCTGATTGTTCCCGATGCCGTGAGCACAACCGTGTACGTCAGCGGTTGGCCGACCAGAACCTGGCTGCGGTCTACGGCCAGAACCACGCCGTGCGCGGGCATCACAATCACCGGGATGATGGGGCTGTAAGCGATGTTGCCTGAGCTGTCCAAAGCCACAGTGGACACCAGGTTCAAGCCCTGGCGTACCACCAAAGGCAAGCTAAAGTCCCCACTCGCCGTAGGCGTGACTAGCTGCCCGTTGACCAGCACCGTCACCTGGCCGCTGTTGTCCACAGCCTGTCCCGCTACAGTGAGCGTAGTGGTTTGACCCGCAGTCGTGATATGCGTCTTTGTGTTGGGATAGGTCAGCGACAAAGTCGGCGCTTGTGTATCTTGAGCCCCCGGAACAGCATAGGCGCGGATGAGTCGATCGGTGTTTTCACTTTGATCAATGCTTTGAGCGAGCAGCAAATAGTTGCCGATGTCTGTGGTAGGAATGGTAAAGGTGAACGTGCTAAAGCCAGAGAGATTAGTGTGCGCATCGAGCAGCGTGCTTCCGTTCGTGGCCGTCACCACCAGCTGGGTGGGACCGAACCCATAGACATCCAATCGGCCAAGGCCAGGCTCGCCCGGGGTGTAATCGCCGTGATCGGTGGTCATCTCCACCAGATGCGCCCAACCCACATCGAATTGAGTCGCCGCACCCGCTACGCGCCAGGTGGGCTTCCCCACGTTGAGCAACAAACGGTGTGGTCCTACCACGGGAGTATTGAACGCGCCAGTCACGGTGATGACATTCAACCCGGGCTGCAAGTCTACTGTGCGGCTCACCTGGGGAGTCAATTCCAACACATCACCGTCATCGGGCGTAAAGACCCAGGCGGTCAGACGCAGTCCGTTGATGGGTTCATTGCCTTCGTTCCAGAACTCGGCCACCGTCGTGAGCGCATCCGATCGCGCGTAGCGCGGCTTGTCTAACGTGATGTGCCGCGTCGTGACCTTCCAACCGCGCACATCCATAGGGTAGTCATAGATCTGACCGTCTGCTTGCAGCAAGAAGGTATAGCGTCCCATGCGCAGCTCGGTGGGCAGCGTGTACGAGAGCGGATAGGTGCCCGTCAAAACTCCTCCCCACCCCGACGTGCTGGCAGGCGGTTGCCACATCAGAAAAGCAGGATCTTGCAGGGCCAATTCCATTGGCCCCATGACGGCCATATTGCCTAAAGGACCAGTTACCTGTGCCGTCATATAGATGGTATCGCCGGGAGAATAGACGAGCTTATCGTAAGTCAGGTAAGCCTTATTTTCAGACAACACCACCGGCACAGGTAGACTATGGGCTGGGCCAGCCATAAAGCAATCGTTCACCGTTGTCGTTGGGGTTGTTCGGGTCTCCCTCTACCGTGGCCAGGGTAAACCGACTAGCATTCTCTCCATTTCCCTCAACGGCTGCGTCAATGTATGGATTGACCAGGTGGTGGAACTCGGCTAGCAAGCTTTGCAGCTGACTTACCGACGTGGGTGCTCTAGTAACACTTGTAGCGGCAGGAACTGAGCAGAAGCCGCCAACGACTCGGTCAGAATAGATCCACAGGTTCAGAGTGCCTGCTCCCAGCGGGCCGCGCGAAACCTGGATGTGACTCTGCGCCGTCACGGGCTCATCAGAAAAGTAAGCACGGCGGTCAGGCTGGACGATCAGCGATCCTTCGACACCTGTGATGGAGATACCTTGCAGTAGACTGAAGCGAGCACCGGTTTGCTGATTGATGCCATCCAGGATCAGCTGGTAGGGGCCAGAGACAGTTGCTGTCGGTATAGCCAACGCGGCGATGGCAGTTTGACCCGCTTGAACCGGAATAACATTATGCTGCTCGGCCACAGAGCGTCCAGCGCTGTCCACCAGCGTTAGGGTGTAGGTAGCTGTGGCATCGACACCGCCGGGATTGCTCAACGTGACACTGATCGTGTCACCCGCCAGGTAAGCGAGGACACTAAGTGCAGGTTCAATCGAAGAGGGCGGCACCACGACGGTCAATGTACGGTTGACGATCTGGGAACCTATTTGCGCGTTTAGCTGAATCAGATGCGATCCAGCGGGCAAATCGGTGGGGACGGTGAAGGTATAGGTTAATGTTTGAACGACATTCATCGGTAAGCTCAGCGGTTGGCTTGAAGTCAACCCCAAGTCCGGCGCAGACAGATTCAATACGGGCGCCAGATCGAAGTAGCCGCCGTTGCTGAGTGTCACCGTCACGAGACCAGGCTCGCGGATGCGGTATGAGCGGCGATCCAAATCCGCCGTCATTCCCATTTGTGATGCGAGGGGCGTATGATTGGGTGTAATCAAGCCTCGACCATCATTCACGCGATACCAGAGCTGATAGGTGCCCCACTCTGATGCCAAAGCATCAAAAGTGAAGAGGGGGGTCACGATCTGCCCGGTGGCAAGGGGGATTGTCTGAGTGAGGGCCCACACCGTGGCACCCGAGGGTGCAGTCATCGATAGTTCCACGGTTGGAGCCAGAGCGAAGTAGCCGGTATTATTGAGCGTCACCGTCACTACGCCGGAACCCGGCCCAGATGAAAAGTCGCGGCCGGGCAATACCTTCATTAGTACCTGGGAGGGAAGAGGTATGTAATTGGCTCTAGCCAATCCCCGGCCATCATCCACACGATACCAGAGTTGATAGGTGCCCAGCTCCAGCGCCGAAGTAGCCAGGGTAAAAACTGGCGTCATTGTTTGTCCGGCTGCGATAGGCGGCGCGGCCTGACTGATCGAGAAGTGGTGCGTGTGCTGCGCCAGCCTGGCACTGACACGCCACAGGGGCTGCGCGACAGGGCCAGGCTGGCGCTGATGGCCTACACGGCGGCGCGGACCATCGAGGTGCATCGGGCCGACTTGGTGGATCTGAAAAGCGCAGCGGGGCAAATGGTGCTCTACGTCCAAGGCAAGGGCCGGGACGAAAAAGACGAAGTGATCGTGATCGACAATCCGGCTGCGGCCGGCGTGCTTCACGACTGGCGGAGCGTGCGCGGCGATCAGCCCGGCCCGCTGTTTGTGTCGCTGTCGGACCGCAGCCGGGGAAACCGTCTCTTGCTACGCGCGCTGCGCCACCTGATCAAAGGCTACTATCTGGCGGCCGGCGTGCTCGGCAAAGACAAGACCACGCATAGCCTGCGCCACGCGGCGATCAGCAACGCGCTGCGCCACGGTGCGCCTGTTCAGAAGGTGGCGGCGATGGCGCGGCACGCCTCGATCGAGACGACGATGATCTATTTCCACGAGATCGACCGGCTGAGTGATCCGGCCGAACGCTACATCTCATACAACGGCACCGC
>JAUQXC010000323.1 GCA_030834825.1 Thermoflexales bacterium | reverse complement strand
CCGATCGGACGTCGTTGATATTCAAGCCGGTCGTGATCCGCGTCACCGTGTCATCCACGCGCAGGAACACGGTCTTGATCAGACCGTGTTCTTTGATCATTTTTCGCCAGGTGGCAATTGGCTCAGGAGTCATGCGGCCGGACCTCCTCGATAGAAGTACTGCTTGCCCAGATCGATCTTGGCGCCAGTGTCGACTTTGATAGTCAAGCTAGTGTCAGCCGGAATTGGAACCGGCGCGCCGTAATCGGGGCTGTTTTTGTCTGTCACAGTTTGCGCAACTACTTCACCATTGGCATCGACTAGCTGCACGGCAAATCGATCGAGGTCACGCGGCGCGGGGCCTTCGATATATGTGCCGTCTTCTTGATATTTGGAGCCGTGGCAGGGGCACTCAAAGCGCACGGTGGAATCGACCCAGGCATATAGGCACCCCAGGTGAACGCACACTTTGTAGGCGGCCAGCAGGCCCTCTTTGCCGCCGCCCTTGGCTGCCTCCTGCGGCCCGACGTTAACCAGCCAGAACCTTAGGTCGGGATAGCTGACAGGGGGTGAATCCGGCGAGGGCAATTTCTCGGCCAGGGTGCCTACGGTGAAGGTACCGCCAAACTCGCCTTCTTTAAAACGGGGCATGGCAAAGGCCAGCATCGCTCCGCCCGAAGCGGCCATGAAAATGGCTAACGAGCCGACCCACACGTAATTCAAGAACTCTCGACGAGAGACATTGCGGAACTGCATTCCTGAATCAGTCATTCAGTTGACTCCTCCTGATGATGCTACGGCTTTCTTTTGTTAGGGAAGCAACGAGGAACGCTCTTTCGAGCACATCAACAAACCGGCCCTGAGGCCCATTAACCCGCAAAGTTACATATATCACAACCATTCCGCTCTGTCAACATCAATATTGCCGGAACGCACTACTTTCAGCATCGACCTTACCTTGACTTTCATCCCGCTCACGCTGATAATAATGCTCGACACTGCACCCTGACACACTCTTATGGTTCATACCAAAGCTCCCTTACTCATCACGCAAACTGTCCAGCTCGACACACTGCTCGATCTGCTGCGCGACCAAACTTCGGTGGCGCTGGATACCGAGTCAGATAGCCTGTACGCTTATCATGAAAAAGTCTGCTTGATCCAGGCCTCGATCCCCAGCGGCAGTTTCTTAATTGACCCGCTGGCCTCGATCGATCTGCAGCACCTGGCACCGCTGCTGGCCGACGAGAAGACCCAGAAAGTCTTTCACGCGTCCGAATATGATGTGATGTGCCTGCGGCGCGATTTTGGGTTCACCTTCAACAACCTCTTCGACACGATGTGGGCGGCCCGCATTCTAGGCTGGAAACGCGTGGGCCTGGGGGATATCCTGCGGGAACACTTTGGCATCACGCTCGACAAGAAATGGCAGCGCCACAATTGGGGCAAACGCCCGATCGAACCGGCTGCGCTCTTTTACGCGCAAGCCGATACGCAATACTTGCTCCGCTTGCGTGATCTCCAGCTGCGGGAGCTGCGCCAGCTCGATCGGCTGGAGGAGGCCCAGGAGGTCTTCTCCGATTTAGCGCAAGCCAAATATAGCGGCCACGAATTCACGCCGGATGATATGTGGTCGGTCAAAGGCGTGTGGGATTTGGATGGCCGCGCACAGGCCATCTTGCGGCAGCTGGTCATCCTGCGCGATCGGGAAGCGCGCCGGCAGAACCGCCCCGCGTTCAAGGTCTTCGGCGACAAGACCCTGCTGCAACTCGCCGACCGCGCCCCACGCTCGCCCGACCACCTGCACGGTGTGGAAGGTATGACCAACGGGCAAGTGCAGCGCTACGGTCCGGCGCTGCTGGAAGCCGTCGCCCGCGGCAGCAAAGATCCGATCCCGGCGCCACCGCACCGGACGCAGATCGACCCCGACATATCCGCCCGCTATGAGTTGCTGCGCGCCTGGCGCAAACAGGTGGCGGCCCAACGCGGCGTGGAATCCGACGTGATCGTCAGTAATGCCGTCTTGATGGAAGTGGCGCAACGTCAACCGCGCACGCTCGATCAACTGCCCCCCCTGCCCTGGTTCGGCGAGTGGCGCAGAAAAACTTATGGACACGCCATGCTGCAAGCCATCGCGCGTTCCTGACCCCCTAATTCCCAACTTCGGAGGCCCTCATGTTAATCCAATTCTGGGGCGCGGCCAAAACGGTGACCGGCACCATGCACCTGTTGACCATCAACGGCCAGCGCCTGTTGTTGGACTGCGGCATGTTTCAGGGCAAACGCGCCATCGCCACCGAGCGCAACAGCCAGCTGCCGTTCGATGCCAAATCGATCGACGCGTGCGTACTCTCGCACGCGCACATGGATCATTCAGGCACGCTGCCGGTGCTGACCAAGTCCGGCTTCGACGGATCGATTTACTGCACCTCGGCCACTCGCGATCTCTCATCCGTGATGCTGCGCGACTCCGCGCACATCCAGGAAAGCGACGCCAAATATCTGAACAAGCGCAACGCCGAACGCGACCTGCCCTTCATCAAGCCCATCTACACTGAAGCCGACGTGGTGGAATGTTTGCAGCACTTTGTCGCGTACGAGTACCGTCGGGCATTTGAGCCTATTCCCGGCGTGCAGGTCACCTTCCGCGATGCCGGGCACATCCTCGGCTCGGCCGAAGTCATCGTCGACTACGAAGAGAATAAGAAGAAGCGCCGCCTGGTCTTCACGGGCGATCTGGGGCGCAAACACTTGCCCATTCTGCGCGATCCCGAGCCGGTGGAGCACGCCGACATCCTGATCACCGAAGGCACATACGGGGGGCGCTTCCACGACCCGATCGAAGATACGCGCAGCCAGTTGGCACATCTCATCGCGGCTACCTATGAACGACAAGGCGTGCTGATCATTCCGGCGTTTGCCGTGGGCCGCACGCAGGACGTCGTCTACGACATCCAGCGCTTGGTGAGTGAAAATCGTATTCCCGATATTCCGGTGTACGTGGACAGCCCGCTGGCGACCAATGTCACGGAAATCTTTCGTCTGCACCCCGAGTGCTACGACGAGGAAATTCTGAAGTACATCAACAGCGATCCGGATGGCAACGCCTTTGGCTGGCCGCGCCTGCGTTACGTACGCAGCGCCGACGAATCCAAAGCGCTGAATGCAAGCAAGCAGTCGTCCGTGATCATCGCGGCCTCCGGCATGTGTGAAGCGGGACGCGTGCTGCATCACCTGAAGCACCACATCGAAGATCCACGCGCCACCGTCTTGTTCGTCGGCTATCAGGCCGAGCACACCTTAGGCCGCAAGATTCTGGATGGGGACGAGGTCGTCAAGATCTTCGGCGAAGAATACCAGGTGCGCGCACAGATCAAGTGGCTGGGGGGCTACAGCGGCCACGGCGATCATAACGATCTGGTGGGCTTTGCCCACAACATGCTGCGCAAGCCGGGGAGGACCTTCATCGTGCACGCCGAAATTGAAGCGGCGGAGAAACTACAGAACGGCCTGCAGAAGATTGGCTTGAACAATGTCGTTATTCCTGATCGAGGCGATAAGATCGTGATTGAGTGATGGATGACTGGTGTATTAGCCTGAATTGATTTCCTTTAATCTACAGGTTGGGCGGCGCACGGACCAACTATACAAGAGAGTGCCTGATGCCGGGGAGGTTATCTAACGCCCAGTTGGATCAGTTGACTCCTACACCAACGAAAGATGTGTTTTCAGTTGGTGAACAGCTAGGCTTTATCGTTTGTTATTGTATCGCGACCCTGGTAGAGTTTTGTTCGTCTTACATCCAGATTGGACAAGATTGTCGTGGCCCGGGCGCAGCTTTTCCGGGTGGTTGTCGGGAGTATACCGCGACGGTTACATCACGCTTCCACGCTTTGTTTTTTGTTCAGTTCCTTCTGCTGATAGTGCTGGTATTTATATTTCGACGACAGTACGTTAAACGCCAATATCGCCTGCTTGCTCTTGTGTTGTACGCTTTGTTTCTCTTCTTCGGCCAACTGCTTGTATACTTGCCTCCATTGCCAGCCAAGTAATAGTCGAAGTTGAAAGACAGCGTAGCTCTGAGTCTACCAGAGAAGTTCATAATACTGTTTAGGCAGACGACGCCCAACACGGCGTGTAGACGCATCCAGCCGCGTGAGTTGAGCACCCGTTTTGACGATAGGGTGTTCAAGTCAACAGCCTGTAGCTGACACTGAACGTTAGCTCGCAAAATTCGGTTTCAAGTAAAGGATCGGACAAGGATGAATGATCCCCACCCTGACCAACAGTGCGTCTGGCAGACGGAACAAGACCGTATCCGTGCTACCCTTCAACTCGACATTCCAGCCCTGGCACAGGTCCTGGCAGATGACTACTTCTATATCAACTCACGTGGCGGGCTCATCACAAAAGCCGAGTTTCTGGCGGCTCTGCAAGCCGGCGTGGTGAAATACAAGTCGCAAGACCTCGCTGAGGTCTTGATTCGGGTGTACGGGGATGTGGCCATACTCACTGGCCGGTTACACGAAACAGGGACATCACAAGATCAGGCCTTCGATGAGCAATTTCGCATCACGCGAGTCTACGTTCGAAACGCTTCTCAGAGTTGGCGCTCTGTGGCCTACCACTCCTCGCATTTATCAGAGTCGGCCGAATGAGGCAAACAATCTTAGATGATCGACTCAGACACCGAAAAGCAGTTCCGCCACTACGTGCAGGTATTTCCACTCATTGGCGATCCTCAGCGCGCCACCCTGGAAAGGATCTGGCGCACCGTCATTGGTGATGCTGATGTCCAACGAGTACTACAGCGGATGCTATTTATTCCGCACTCCGTGCCTGATCAGTCGCAGGGGGAACGGCTGATCAAAATCCTGGATCACCTACATGGCCAACCTACGTCACTTGAATTCTTCGACGACATCGTAGTCACTCAGGCAGAAATCGTGAGCGTCCGCGTGGTTCGGGACAGCGAAGGGCCGAGCTATTTTGTGGGATACACTTATAGTAACGGGGTCACGGCTGAGCGCGAGTTTGGTTACGATAGCTATCACGCCGCGACCTGCGGTTGGGATGACGCGGCCCTCAAAGCCTACTGGTATGTCGGCAACCGGGCAACGTGTCACTATCGGGCCAGCGATCCCCGGCAACACGCTATCTGTCAACCTTAACTTCAAGGGGGTTACATGACAAGCCAGCTGCCAGCCGTTCGATTTATCAATCCATCCCGTTTGTCCCACCCCGTGGGTTACTCGCATGTGGCCGAGGCGTCAAACGGCAAAACCGTCTATATCTCTGGACAAGTCGCGCTCGATCAATCCGGCAACTTGGTAGGCCCCAACGACTTGCGCGCGCAAACACAGCAGGTGTTCACCAATCTGCTCACCGCGCTTGAAGCAGTGGGCACAGATTTCAAGAGCGTCGTCAAACTCAACTACTATCTGTTGGACATCTCGCAAATACAGGTCGTGCGCGAGGTCCGCGATCAATTCGTGAATACCGGTCAACCACCGGCAAGTTCGGCCGTCGAAGTCCGCCGCCTCTTCCGCGACGATCTATTGATCGAAATTGAAGCGGTTGCGGTCGTTCCGGCTTAGGCGAACTGCGGCCAATCTTCTTTATTCGCAAGCCTCACACACTCTCCGCACACCTTGACGTGATA
>JAUQXC010000025.1 GCA_030834825.1 Thermoflexales bacterium | reverse complement strand
CAATGGCGGCGTAAGTGCGGGAAGCGCAAGCACCGTTGGCCGTACTGCCGTCGCCGAAGTTCCACTGATACACCACATTCGTTCCGGCGCTGATCGTTGCCGTGAAGTTCGTGGCGCTGCCCAACAGCGTGGGACTATCGTTCGTGGCGTTCAAGCCACTGATCGGCTGATCATTTATCGGCAGGGACACGCTGGCCGTATTGTTGCTGCTGTTCGTATCACGTCCGGTGCCGGTGATGACGGCCGTGTTAGTGATCGTCGTCGGCACTGACAAGACGGGGTTGATCGTTCCAGTTACCGTGATCGTGCCGCCCTGCCCGTCCAATAGTGTCCCGATCGTCCATACATACGATCCCGTGGGTGTAAGCGTGGCGCTGCTTTGATAGGATACACCTGTCAAAGCGCTGGGGATGGGATCGGTGATCACCACATTGGTGGAAGCCTGGGGCCCCGCGTTAAGATAGGTGATCGTATACGTGATCGGCAGACCCGGATAAGCAGTAGCCGGATTCACCGTCTTGGTCACTTGCAGATCGACTTGAATATCGAGCGGTGTCACGGTCGGATCGTTGGCCGCGCCTGTGTCGGGATCATCGGTCAACACCGACGAGAAGTTGCCGCCGCTAACCGTGCCCTGATTGCTGACCTGCGTCACACCCGGCGTCATGGGATTGTTGATCACGACCTCGAAAGTGAGCGTGACCGTCTTGCCAGCCGGCAGTGTGCCGATGCTGAGCGGCGCGATGGGCGCTTCAACCCGATCGAGATTCACAACCCGATCAGCCTGCGGCGCGAAGGCGGGATTGAAGGGCAAACTCAGCAACGGCTTGCTGTTGCCACCCACAGACGGCACCGGCAAATCCTGCACAAGGGCGAAGATGTTCATCGCATTCGAGGCTGCGCTCACTACTGGTGCACGAACCCGCGGGTCGATTTCGGTTTGGTTCTGGGCAAGCATCTGGTTGCCGTCGGGCAGCATACCCAACCCGGTTACATTGCAAGTCCCGCCATTGGTCAGGTCGATGATTCCAAAGACCGTCACCGGGCCGGGATCGTTAATCGAGTTAACGTAGGCAGCGTTCACAGTGGTATTGCCTGTGTTCGGCACTTCCTCCATGGTTACCGTCCCGCCGACCTCTTCGAGGTAGTAGTCGACACACGGCGCCCCACCACACTGGGTTGGGTTTACCGGTGTATTGATAACCGTGTTGCTGCGCAGCACCACACAGGAATTATCCTCGAAACCCGTGAATGACACGCCGCCCACAAAACTTACACCGGTATTCAGGCTATGACCGTTAATCTGATTGTTGGTCATGGTCATATCCATGGACGAGACGCCCGCACCGCCGAAATTCACTGCCTGGATACCGTCGCCGCCTGAGTTCGTAATGGTATTGCCGTTAAGTGTGACGTCCGACTTGGCCGCTTCATCCACGGCGATGAACATCCCGATCCCCGGCGGGTTCGAGATGTTGTTGCCGGAGGCCGTTCCTCTAACGATGGCGCTGTCGTTCGTGTCAATGCTGATGACACCGTTGCCGCCCGCGCCAGTGAAGTTGTTGTTGTCAATTGTGATGTTGGTGGTCGTCGATTCCTGGCCGCTCACGATGACGCCGCCCGCGCGTCCGAGCAGGGTTATATTTATCGTGTTATTTGAGAAGGTGAAATTCTGCGTCCCCGTTGAACCAGCCAGGTTGGCTCCGATCTGCGCCGCGGCATTTTTGACATTGGTGAAGGTCGAATTCTGAATCAAGGCCGTAATTGCCGCAGTGCCCCCGGGAAGCAGTAAAATGGCGCTGTTGGCAAACCCGCCGATCGAGGCTGGATGAGAGAACTGACTGCTGTTGATGACATTCAAGGTAACATTGACATTGTTGTTTTCGAGATGGATCAAATCCTCTGAAGCCCCGTTAAATGTCGTTCCATCAATCGTTACTGTGCCTTGTACGTTGACCAGGTTGAGTCCATGCTCGTTATCGCTGTTTCCGGCATTGGTCACATAGGAACTGGTGAGCGTCAAGCCATTAAGCGCACTGGTGTTGATGCCCTGGTTGCCGGTACTTCCCACAAAGAGCCTGGTGAGCACAACGCCGTTCGTACTCGTCAACGCTAGACCGTCTCCTGTCGTATTCTGAATCGCGCCTCCGCTACAAGTTCCGGCAGAGGTACAACTGCCGCCGTTGCCCTTGACGGCCAGGTTGCCGCTTGCGCCGGTGTTGTTCAGCACAATGCCCGTGATGGCCCCATTTGCAGAAATACTGCGGAATTCCAGATCATTGGCACCGATGGTGGTATTGGCCACGTTGAGCGCCGTGCCGGTGGTGGTGCTCAGCGTGTTGACTAGCGCGCCGGTCGCTGCCGGGTTACAGGGATTCTCATCGCAAACATTGACCGTACCACCACCTGTCGCCGTAAACGCCGCGTTTGCTCCTGTGTTCAGGGCAAGACCGCCGAAGAAAGTAATGGTCGCGCCGGTATTGCTATTCAGAAACACGCCTTGCGCTGTGCCATTCACCGCACCAGAGAACGTGACTGATCCACCCGTCTTGTTGATGACACTGACCGATCGAGCGGTCGTGTTATTAATCGTGCCGCTGTAGACCAACACCGCAGTTCCACCATCGATGGCGAAAGCGTGGCTCGACGCGCCGCTCAATGCGCCACTGCCCAGATTGGCTGTACCCGTGACACCGATCAAGCTCACGTTGTTCGAGCCGCCGCTTGACGTGATCGACGTGAAGGTAGCCGGACTGCCAAACGCACCGGTACTCAGACCAAGGCCGGCGCCAGTCGTGTTGATGAGTACATCGTTGACGAGCAAAGTTCCAAAGCCACTGCCCCCGATCGAGGCGCCTGTCGCTGTTCCCGCCGTGAAACCGTACAGCGCATTATTCTGCGCCAGCGCCACGGCGTTCGCACCACCATTGATCGTACTGGCCGGAGCGCCAGTGTTCATCGCCGGCAGAGGATCGCTGTAGGAGGGCGGTGTCACACCCGCTAGTGCCGCCAAGCTGCTGGTCGCGTCCTGACCGATCAATTTCTGATTATTCAACAGCGTGATGCCACCGCTGTACGCCGCGGCATTTTCATAGACAAAAATGTTATCGCCGGCATCGTCAGCCGCCGCGCTGAAGCAGCCAGCGCCGCTCAGGCAGTTGAAGGGCGTCGTCAAGCGGCCGTCGCCGCCGGCCGCGGCCGCCACATTGATGAACCAGATCATGCCGCTGACCGTCACCGTCACCGTGGCCGAGCTTTGATTGCCGTCCGCATCTTGAATGGTATAAGTGAACGTATCCGCGCCTTCGAAGCCAGGCGGCGGATTGTAAGTGAAGCTGCCGTCGGCATTCACCGCCACGTTACCGCCATTCGCACTGGTGGCGCTGGAATTTACGACCGAGATCGCACTGCCATCCGGATCGCTATCGTTCGCCAACACGCCGCTCCCGGCGGCCAGCGAAATGCGCACATTGCCTACCGCTGTATACGCATCATTGCGCGCCAATGGTGTGGATTTGAGGGTGCCACTCAATACGGTGTTGTCGTCGATGGTGTCGTTGAAGACGACGCTCGCCGCATCGGTGTCGCCACTGTTGGTGATGACCACCGTGTAGCGCAGCGTATCACCAGGATCGGCGCGGCCATCTCCATCGACATCGTTGACAACGGCATCGCGCTTGGTGGCGACGATGTTGACGGCATTCGGCGCTTGCGGCGCATTTTGCGGTGCACTGACCGGCAGAGCCGCCGCCACTCGATCGGCGCGAAGCGTGCTGCGCTCCACACGAGTTGGCTCGACCCCCGTCGAGGCCTCGCCGACCGATGGTTCGGTGGTCCGCCAAGCGTCGAGCTGCTCGATCGGTGCAGCCGACACCGTGCCCAACGGCACAACACTTAAGATCAGCGCCAACGCCGTCAATAACCGCACACCGCGCATGAACCACTGTAGATTGCTTCTCATGTGTTTCTCCCTCACCTTGGTATTCTTAGGTAAAAATAGCTTCATAGCGCATGCGACCTTGTTGCGGTCCTAGCGGCACGAGAAAAATTTCCAATACGCCCAACTGCGCGTGTTCCAGTCGATAGATGTGTTGCAGCAGATACTGTGAGCTGATTGGGCCGAGGAATTCGATCGAGAATGGCCGACGCCCCTCAGGCCCGACCGCCGTGGCTGGATTCAGATCGGTCACCGCGTTCAGTTCCAAATCGATCGGCTGTACACCCTCCAGTTGAATCCGAAACATTTCGTGCACATGCGCCGCCAAATCGGTGCTGGTTAATTGATCGAGCATGGTCATGGTGTCCATTTCAAAAACAGATAGACGCCCTTATCCTCTTCCACACGAAACCCCAGGCGTTCATACAGTCGGAGCGCGGGATTGAAGCGTTCGACGTGGATGGTGACGGGCAGCTGCAGTTGGCGGCCCTCGGCCAGAATCTGTTCAAGCAGCTGGGTGCCCACACCGCGCCCGCGATAGGCCGGCAGCAGCGCCACGTCCATGATCCGGATTTGATCCTCCCACCGATCGACATACAACCGCCCAATGGGTGCCCCCGCCTCTTCGACCATTTGAAACTGCGCGCGAGGATAGTTGGCCTGATAATACTGGTGCTGCGCGTCGAACTGCTGCCGCAAAAAGGCTGCCTTTTGCTCATCCGTCCAATCGGTCTGAGCCAGTTCTTCCGCGCGTGTGCTGGCATAGATCTGAGCGAGCAGCGCTAGATCGTCGCCAGTGATAGGGCGCAAAGTCACTTGTGGCATAAGCGGTGCCGGAAACACGGGTTACGTGCGCGGTGGGAACACGCCCTGCAGCGCGATGCAGAAATAGAAGGTCAGGTAAGGCTGCAAGTTGTTGTGTGGTTGGTCGCCTCCCGCGGGCGCGAGAGATTGATCGGATAAGGAGACGAGGCTCGCACCTGCCGGCAGTTGATAGAGATTCCCACCACCGAAGGCGCGCGCCAGAACGGCCTGATTCGGGTCGTTCAAGTTCGCGTTTGAACCTTGCCCATTCATGGCATGCGAATGCGCAGGGATTTCACTTTCCAACAATGTCACCGTTTCAGATCCGCCAGTCTCTCCGAGGTCGTGCAGCGAAAGGCCGGGGCCTTGACCGGGATGCATCGGCGCCCGACCTTGCAGGTCAGGCAGGGCAAAATTGCTCTTACCGTTACCGCCATAGGTCGTGCCTAGCAACGAAAACAGCGCCGTATTCTGCGACAAAGGCAGGAGCTGCCCGTCACACCAGGCCCAGCCTCTGGGCGCAAAGTTAAATGGGAAAATACGGATTTCAGCCACAAATGGATCGGCCATGTTTCATTCTCCTGGGAAGTATCATTATCTGCTTCAGCCGCTCAACTCGCCGTGTGTCGTTCCAGAGACGCCACTATGTCGGCGACGGGAAGATGCCAAACAGCGAGATAATAAAGTCGATGCACAGATAGGGCTGGAAATTGGTATGCGGCTGGCTGCCGCCCGTCGCAGCCATGGTGTTCGGCGCCATGGCCGACAACGAGGTCGGCGAGACGTAGAAACGCTTGGTCGCCTCGGCTGGCATATTGCCGGCAGGCGTCAGCGACGTCGCAGACGCTTCTGATGCCAGCCAGGGATGGGCATGTGCCGCAATCTGGTTGACCGTCAGCGTGATCTCCTCTGCGCCGCCCGTCTCAGCCAGAATGAAGCCATTCCCCTGATGGATCGGAATGCGACCACGCAGATCCGGCAGCGCAAAAGTGCTCTGGCCATCGCCACCGTAAGTCGTGCCAATCAGCTGGAATAGGGTCTCATTTTCAGAAATGGGCAGCAGTTGCCCCTCACAGAACATCCAACCTGCGGGCGCAAAGTTACCCGCAAACATCCTGATCTCACCGACATAGGGTTGTGCCATGATGTCTCCTTTTAATTCGGGCTGGGGAAGATGCCCTGCAGGGCAATACAAAAGCTTAACGTTAGGAATGGCTGCATATTCAGATGTGCCTGGCTGCCACCTGTATTGCTCACCGCCCCTGGAGCAAAAGTCACCAGGTTTGAGGCCGCTGCATAGGCATTGCCAAAAGTCGTATTGTCCACTACACCCAGCAGGTTCCCGGTAGGAACAGCAGCATCCGCAGCGCTTGACGAGCCATTCGCTACGTGCGTGTGCGTCGGCAACTCCGCAATCGAGAGCGTGTGGGCCTGTTCGCCGCCGCGTTCGCCCAGCGTGTGGCCGCTGCCCACGTGAATGGGCGTGCGGCCCTGCAAATCGGGCAGCGCAAAGTTCACCCGCCCGTCGCCGCCAAAGGTCGTGCCCAACAGTGAGAACAGCCCCTGATTCTGATTGATGGGCAAGAGTTGTCCATTACAGAGCGCCCAACCCTTGGGCGCGAATTGAAACGACATGATGCGAATTTCCGACAAGAACGGTTCTGCCATCGCGGTCTCCTTTCGTTGGTCGATGCTGCATCAGTTAAACGGTCACGTGGTATACCACTTGCGTCCATCCGCCGAGATCAACCCAAAACCATGCGCCCCAACACCAACCTGAGCATGGAGCTGACCTCGCCGATCACTCAAATCTTGCACCGCACAGTGCGAACCAAAGTTGGCGACCTGCTGCCAGGTCTTGCCCCGATCGACGGACTCGAACACCAGCCCGTCGCGCGTGCCCACATATTTCCGGCCCAGGGTATCGGCCCGAGCGATAAAATAGTTGCCCGCGCCTTGGGCTGAGCTCGGGGCCAGCAGCAGGGCGCCGGTCGTCAGGCCGATGACCTTAAAAAAAGAGCGACGCGAATATGAATGAACCGCCATATGAATGCCTCCAGATAAAAGTAGCTTTGAACTCTTGGCAGCTCAATGGTGTGAGCAGCCAAGGGCTGCCTTGGATTGTTTGAAAAAATAATGGCTCTTCCGGGTTGAGCGGGATTATTGGCAAATGCTCCAGGTGGATGGTCACACACCGCACTGCACACAGTGGGTGCAAGTGTCCGCCGTTTAAGAACGCTCGCGTAGCGTGTGACCATCCAGCGAGAGCGATTCCCGTTGACGCCAAACGGCCCGCCGTCGCTGGGCGACGGGTAAGGGCAGTCGGGAGAGTCAAAATAATGTAAGTTGAGAAGGTTATTCGTTATGCCTGGCTGAGCATAGCATAGCACCAGATCGCAAGTCAAGACAAACAATGCAGACCCAATGCAACTACAATGATTTTGCCACACGGTTGTTTGCAGAGCGTTGGAAATTGCTTGCCAATTACTTGATCAGACGTTTGAACAGCATGCACGGAGTGACAGCGCCGTTCAAAGTTGCCCAACAGAGGCTGTCCTGCCTGGCAGGGCAAAATTCTGCCCGCGAAAAATGATTGGAAAGGGCTGGCAAGCAGGCAACGACTTGGTGTCCGGTTTGTTCTACCAGACGCAAAAAAGAACAGAGCGAGATGACTCGCTCTGTTCTTGTGCCGTGCTTCACATCACATCAGCGCCGTTGGCTTCTTCGAGACCAGCACGGTATCGCCTTCCACCTTCACGTCATAGACCGGAATCGGTACGACGGCAGGCAGTTGCTTCACCTTACCGGTGCGGATGTCGAACTTGGCGCCATGGCGGGGACATTCGATGATGTAGTCGTCGAGTTCGCCTTCGGCCACCGGGCCATCGTCGTGGGTGCAGACATCCGCAAAGGCGAAGTACTCGCCATCGATCTTCGTCAAGCCGATCGGCCCCTCACCCACCCGCACGACCTTCACGACGCCTTCTTCAATTTCATTACTCTGGGCGACTGCCACAAACTCGTCCATCGTCCCTATCCCTGTTTGCCATTGCTGACTCCTGACCACCGATCACTGACTACTGATTACTGATCACTAACCACTGATCTCACTCTTCCTCTTCCCCTGGCCAGCCGTGCAGGCCATACGCGCCCGCTTTCAACACCTTCAATGAAAGCAACGCACACTTCAAGCGCACCGGCCCCAACGGGATGCCCAACAGGTCCAGCAGATACTGCTTGTCGATCTGCTTCACTTCCTCCAGCGTCTTGCCGATGATCTCTTCAGTCAGCATGGACGCCGACGCCTGGCTGATCGAACAGCCGTGCCCGTTGAACCGTGCATCGATCACGCGCCCGTCTTTTATCTGCAAATCCATGCGAATCTCATCGCCACAGACGGGATTGCTGTCTTCGTAGGAAATGTCGGGATGTTCGAGTGTGCCAAAATTGCGCGGGTTCTGATAATGATCAATGATGTTGTCGCGATAGAGGTCTTCCACAATGAGTTCTCCGAAACCTCCCGGAGGTTGCAAATCCTCCGGGAGGTTGTCTGGGATGAGGGTTAACGCTTGAAGATCGTCTTGGCTTTATAAAGCCCGTCCACCAGACGATCGATCTCTTCGCGCAGAGTGTAAATGTAGAACGATGCGCGTGACGAGGCCTGCACACCCAGCTTCTGATGCAGCGGCTGCGCGCAATGATGCCCGGCGCGAATGGCGATGCCTTCGTGATCGAGGATGTCCGCCAGATCGTGCGGATGAATGTTGTCGAGCGTAAACGTGGCGACCCCGCCGCGCCGATCGGGATCATCCGGCCCGATGAGCGTCAACCCCGGCACTTCGGCTAACCGCTCAAGCGCGTAGGCGATGATGTCCCGTTCGTGCGCGCGGACGTTGGACATGCCCAACGCGTTGAGGTAATCGATCGCCGCGCCAAAGCCGATCGCTTCGGCAATGGCCGGCGTTCCCGCTTCAAACTTCCACGGCAGATCGTTCCACTCGGCGCCGTCGAAGGTCACTTTGCGGATCATATCACCGCCGCCCATAAAGGGCGGCATCGCTTCGAGCAGTTCGCGTCGCCCCCACAGTACGCCGATGCCTGTCGGCCCGCACATCTTGTGGGCGGAGAAGGCCATGAAATCGCAGTCCAGCGCCTGTACGTCGGTGGGCAGATGCGGCACCCCCTGCGCGCCGTCGACCAACACCAGCGCGCCGACCGCACGCGCCTGTTGGATGACTTCGCTCACCGGCAGGATTGTGCCCAGCACGTTGGACATGGACGCGATGCCGACGAGCTTCGTCTGCTTCGTCAACAGTGTATCCAGCGTGGAGGTGTCGAGATAGCCTTTGGCATCGACGGGGATGTAACGCACTTTCGCGCCGACTTCCCTGGCCACCATCTGCCACGGCACGATGTTGCTATGATGCTCCGATTCGGTCAACAGGATTTCGTCACCCGCCCGCAGGTTGGTCCGCCCCCAGGCAAAGGCCACCAGGTTGATCGCTTCGGTCGCATTGCGCGTGTAGACGATCTCGCGGCTCGATTTGGCGTTGATGAACCGGGCGATCTTCTTGCGTGCCCCTTCGTACTGCTCCGTCGCCTCTTCACTCAGCGTGTGGACGCCGCGATGCACATTGGCGTGCGTGTTGCGATAGTAGTGATTCATCGCCTCAATCACGCAGGCCGGCTTCTGTGACGACGCGGCGCTATCGAGAAAGATCAGCGGCTGATCGTGCACCCGCCGCTCGAGGATGGGAAAGTCCTGCCGGATTTTACCAACATCAAAATTAGAGGTCATTCAGTTGATCCTAAAAATCACAGAGACTCAATCCAGAGGATTCTCCGTGGCTCAGTGGCTGTTTTTGATCATTTGTTCGCGTTCGCGTTTGCGGATGGCGGCGCGCAGGGTCTCGAGCGAGAGCGTGGCGCAGCGCGTGCGCTGTTGGACGATCTCTTTGCCCAGGTTTTCCATCAAGTCTTCTTGATCGATGGTCAGCACTTCTTCCAGCGTCTTGCCATTCACTTCAGCCATCAAGTACGAGGCGGAAGCTTGACTGATGGTGCAGCCTTCACCCTCGAAGGCCGCGACGACGTGGCCGTCTTGCACTTTTAGATAGACCTTGACAATGTCACCACAACCGGGATTGCCGCCCTCGACTACGGCCTCCGCATCTGCCAGCGCCTGCTTGTGGCGTGGATTTTCGTAATGGTCGAGGATGAGTTCCATTTGTTCTTGTCGAGTCAACATGGTGTAATTCTACCAGAAAGTAAAACGTGACGGGTAAAACGCAATCCCCCCACGTCTTACCCATCACGCCTCACGTTTTATGCCTGACATTTCACTTCTCAATCGGCGCACCCACCAGGTTGCCCCACTCCGTCCACGAGCCGTCGTAGTTGCGCACGTTAGGATAGCCTAACAGATAGGTCAAGACGAACCAGGTATGGCTCGATCGTTCGCCGATGCGACAATAGGCAATCACCTCTTTGTCCGGCACAATGCCTTGCGGCTGATAGAGTTCCTGCAGTTCTGCCGCCGGCTTGAACGTGCCGTCCTCTTGCACGGCCTTGGCCCAGGGAATGTTCCTGGCTCCGGGAATGTGCCCGCCGCGCATGGCGCCCTCCTGCGGATAGTCAGGCATGTGCAGCAGCTGGCCGCTGAATTCGCCCGGCGAGCGCACGTCGACCAACGGCTTGTGCTGCTCAAGATGCGCTTGGACTTCGTTCCGGAAAGCGCGAATCTTGCGATCATCACGTTGCAGGGCCTGATAATTCGTCTTGGGATAGCTGGGCACGACTTTGCTCAACGCGCGTCCTTCGTCGATCCACTTCTTACGCCCGCCATTCATAACGCGCGTATCTTTGAACCCGAACAACTTGAAGACCCACAACGCATAGCACGCCCACCAGTTGTACTTGTCCCCGTAGAAAACCACGGTGGTATCGGCGGCAATGCCTTTGGCTTGCAGGAGCGCCGAAAACCGATCGGCATTGAGGTAGTCGCGCACCAGCGGATCGTTCAGATCCGTATGCCAGTCAATCTTCACCGCGTTCGGTACATGGCCGATATCATATAGCAGGACGTCTTCGTCCGTCTCAACGATGCGCACTTTAGGATCGTCGAGGTGCTGTGCGACCCACTCGGTGGAAACGAGCACTTCGGGGTGAACGTAATCCGTCATGGTCAATGCGCTCCTCTTAAGGATGAATCTTGAAAGATGCTACTTTCATCCTTCCGTCAGTCCCATCTTCGCGGCAAACGATGCTTCCAGGCGCGCCCGCACATTGTCCATGGGAATACGATCGAGTACAGGCTTGAAGAAACCGTTGACGATGAGCTGCTCCGCGATCTCGGCGGGAATGCCGCGCGACATCAGGTAGAAGATCTCTTCCTTATCGACCTGGCTGATCGCCGCGCCGTGCGTGCAGCGGACGTCATCCGCTTCGATTTCCAGGCCCGGAATCGAGTCGGCGCGCGCTGTGTTGCTGAGTGACAGGTTGCGGCTGGCCTGATAGGCATCGGTGCGCTGCGCGCCGGGATAGACATGGATGTTGCCCTGCCACACCGAGCGGGCACTGTCCTTCAACGCGCCCTTGTACAGCAGGTCGCTGGTCGTATGCGGCACAAAGTGATTCTGCTCGGTGTCGTAATCCAGATGTTGATTGCCGTCGACGAAGTACGCACCCGACATCAATGCCGACGATCCTGGCCCGGCCAGCTGGGCGTCGATGAACGACTTGGTCAATTTGGTGCCCAGACCTGCCACAATCCAGTGGAGCGTGCTGTTATGCATGACCTTGGCGCGCTCGTGCGTGAAGTTGTACAGGTTGCGTCCCAGGTCCTGCCAGTTCACGTAGTCGAGCTGTGCGCCGTCACCCACCAGGATCTCGACCGCGCTGTTGTTGAACGCCTGCCGATCGTCCGTCGCGGATTCGTACTCGTCGATGAAGACGGCGCGCGAATCCGGTTCCATGACAATGAGCGTATGTGTGAAGGAGGAATGGCGCTGCTTCAACCAGGTGCCTGCGCGTAGCGGCAGCGGCACTTCCACACCTTTGGGCACATACACGAATGTACCGCCCTGCCAGAATGAACCGTGCAGCGCCGCAAAGTAGCCGTCATTAGGCCGGACGATCTGCGTCATGAAGAGCGGCTCCAGCAGATCGCTGTGTTTCTCCAGGGCGGTCTCCATGTCCGTGAAGATCACGCCTTGACGCGCTAAGGATTCATCCAAATAGGACGCGACCACCTGTCCATCGGCCGAGACCAGTGAACCCGACGCGCCTTTACCCGAGATCGCCTCCTTAATTGAACGCGGTGCGCCTTTGAGCGCCGCTGCGCCTGAAGCCTGAGGCCCGACCACTTCCACTTCGTCCAACTTGAGTGAACCGAAGTCGGTGCGCCGCCAGGCCTCATCGGTGCGCGTGGGCAGCGACGTATCGAGCAGGACATGAAACGCGTCCCGTCGCCGATCGTGCATCCATTCGGGTTCGGTCGCCCGCGCGACGAGCAGCGCCTCGAATGTCTCGCGACTAAAACCGCGCAGAACCGGTGTCGAATCGCCGGAGGATTTGTCACCCGCCGACCGGGCAACTTTCTTCGTCTTGCTGGCCTGCTGCACAGGCTGGGTTTTAACAGAAGTCAATTTCAATTCTCCTCAGAAAACAGGTGAGCCAACCTTTGGCGCACGGCTTAGGCTGCATCTTGCAAGATGCTCACGAGCTTAGCCAACGGACCCTTCCATCTGCAAGTGGATCAAACGATTCATCTCGACCGCGTACTCCATCGGCAGCTCTTTCACCAGCGGCTCGATGAAGCCCGACACGACCATGGCGCGGGCGTCCACTTCGTTGAGGCCCCGGCTTTGCAGATAGAACAACTGCTCATCACCGATCTTGCTGACAGTGGCCTCATGCCCGATCGTCACCCGGTTCTCATCAATCTCAATGTAGGGATAGGTATCGGTGCGGCTCTTTTCATCCAATAACAGCGCATCGCACTGCACATGCGACGATGATCCTTCCGCGCCTTTGTAGACCTTCAACAGGCCGCGATACGAGGCGCGCCCGCCGTCCTTGCTGATGGACTTCGACGTGATCTTGCTGCGGGTGTACGGCGCCACGTGCACCACCTTACCGCCGGTGTCTTGATGCTGGCCTTTGCCCGCGAACGCCATCGAGAGAATCTCGCCACGCGCGCCCCGGCCCATCAAGTAGGTGGAGGGATACTTCATCGTCAACTTGCTGCCCAGGTTGGCGTCGGTCCATTCCATGATGCCGTCTTCTTCCACCAGCGAGCGCTGCGTAACCAGGTTATACACATTCGTCGACCAGTTCTGAATCGTCGTGTAACGGCAACGCGCACCCTTGCGCACCATAATCTCGATCACACCGGAGTGGAACGAATCACTGGAATAGGTAGGCGCGGTGCAACCTTCAACGTAGTGCACCTGTGCGCCTTCATCGACGATAATCAAGGTCCGCTCGAACTGACCCATGTTCTCGGAGTTCAGGCGGAAGTAAGCTTGCAGAGGCATCTCCACATTCACGCCTTTAGGCACATAGACGAACGAGCCACCCGACCACACGGCGGTATTGATGGCCGCAAATTTGTTATCGGTGTACGGGATGACGGTGCCGAAGTATTCCTTATAGATGTCGGGGTACTGCTTCAGACCGTCGTCGCTGCTGAGGAAGATCACGCCCTGCTTTTCAAGATTTTCGCGGATGGAGTGATAGACCATCTCGCTTTCATATTGCGCGCCCACACCCGCCAGGAACTTGCGCTCGGCTTCGGGAATGCCCAATTTATCGAACGTGTTTTTAATCGCGTCCGGCACATCGTCCCAGTTCCCCTGCGTCTTTTCCGAAGGGCGGACGTAGTAATACATATTCTCCAAATCCAGCCCCGAAATATCACCGCCCCACGTCGGCATGGGCCGCTTGATCGCGTGCTCATACGCCTTCAGGCGCAGCTTGCGCATCCAGTCCGGCTCGTTCTTCTGCGAAGAAATCTCTTCGACGATCTCGCGCGTAAAGCCGCGCTTGGACCGATAAACCGAGGCGTCCGGATCGCTGAAGCCGTACTTATAATCACCGATCCCTTCGAGTGCCTTTTCCATCTCATTACTGTTCGTCATATCGCTTCCTCCAGAAGTCTGCCCGACTTTGCCAATAGAACCCTCCCTCGGGCTGCACTGCAAAACTCGGCAGGCGCCTAACAATCGATCGCGCCGACCATCGTCGGGCCAGCTACAGCCGATCGGTTGTAGGAAAATCTCACGCCGTTACTTTGTCGCCATACTGCTCGCGGATCAATTCGTAACCCGATCGTTCCAACTCCAACGCCAGTTCGGGGCCTCCCGTCATGACCACGCGACCATCAAACAGGATGCTGATGCGCTGCGGCTTGATGTAATCGAGCAGACGCTGATAGTGCGTGATGACCAACGCGCCCATGTTGGGGCCAAGCAAGCGATTGACACCCTCGGCCACAATCTTCATCGCGTCGATGTCCAGGCCGGAGTCGGTTTCGTCCAAAATGGCGATCTGCGGTTCCAGCAACGCCATCTGCAAAATCTCGTTGCGCTTCTTCTCGCCGCCGCTGAAGCCTTCGTTCAGATAGCGGCCCGCAAAAGCCGGATCCATGCCCAGCATCTTCATCTTGGCCATCATCAACTTGCGGAACTCCGGGATGGAGATGCCCTTCTTGCCGGCAGCCTGCTGTGCGGCCAACGGCGCATCCGATGGTTCTTCCTGCGCCTTTCTGCGCGCATTGATGGCGGTGCGCAGGAAGTTGGCCACGGTCACGCCGGGAATGGAGACAGGGTACTGGAAAGCGAGGAACAAACCCGCTCGTGAACGCTCATCCGACGAGAGTTCCAGAATGTTCTGACCCTTCCAGATGACCTCGCCGCCGGTCACTGCGTAGCCGGGATGGCCCATGATGCTATAGGCCAGCGTGCTCTTGCCCGAGCCGTTGGGCCCCATCAGCGCATGGACTTCGCCCTGCTCCACGGTGAGATTCACACCCTTGAGAATTTCCTTGTCGTCAACCTTAACCCGCAAATCGCGGATTTCAAGCACTTCACCCATGAAAAGATGCCTCCGTCTGGTGATGTCCAACCTTGTTGGTGTCCAACCTTGTTGGTGTCCAACTTTGTTGGTGTACAGCCTTCGTGAGGATTATAACATCCCGCACAGGGGGTGTCAATATTTATCAAAGTTATCTAATTTATTCGCGTACGCCATTCTCGTGTTACGGTGTACAGATATGGCAGGTATATAATGGCGGCATTTCATGAACACAGAATCTTAGGGGTTATGGTGAAATAGCAGAATGATAGTCAATAT
>JAUQXC010000322.1 GCA_030834825.1 Thermoflexales bacterium | reverse complement strand
CTGGCGGACAGCTTCAAACTTCCGGTGCGGATTCCTTTCCCGCGCCAGGCCGACCAGATCGACCACATCCCACCGATCATCAGAGGGGTGCCGCCTGAAACGGCCCGGTCGATCGTGCGCGCTGATCAGCAGCAGCTGGCGGCGCGATCGATCAAGGCCCCCGATCATTTTCTGGCGACGTTCTACGATCCGCTGACGACAGTGGAGCATTTGTTGCGACTGCTGGAAAATTTGGCAGAGGGCACGACGGAATTGATGACGCATCCAGGCGCGGTCGATGAGCGGTTGCAGGCCGAATCGCATTATACGACGCAGCGCGAACAGGAAGCCGCTGCGCTGACCAGTCCGCAGGTGAAGGCGCGCCTGACAGAGTTGGGGATTCAGCTCATCACATTTGCCGATTTGTAGCCACTTACCTGCCGAACGAGCGAAGCCGGGTTTCTTCACGCAGGACGTTGAGGCCCGGTTTCTGGTCTGTGCCTCATGAAGAACATTCTGCCGCGTCGCCTCATCAAGTTTGGATTTCAGCTGTTGTATCACGAGCTTGCCTTCACGTATGATGGCGTCGCGTGGCTGGTGTCGTTGGGGCAATGGCGCGCGTGGGGGCGCACTGCGCTCGATCGCGTGTGCGGGCCGCGCGTGCTGGAGATCGGCCATGGGCCGGGACATCTGTTGATCGCCCTGGCGCGAGCAGGCTGCCGCCCAATCGGGATCGATCTCTCGCCTCAAATGATCCGCCTGGCGCGGCGAAACATCCGGCGGGCAGGCGTGAAAGCCCCGCAGGTGCAGTGTCGCGCAGAGGCGCTGCCCTTCCGATCGGGTACGTTTAACTCTGTGGTGGCGACGTTTCCCACAGACTACATCGGTGAGCTGGCCACACTGTGCGAGGTGCAGCGGGTGACGAGTGATCGCGGTAGATTGATCGTGGTGTTCGGGGCGCAGCTGATCGGACGTGAGCCGAGCAAGTTGCTGATCGAGTGGCTGTATCGGTTGACGGGCCAGCGTGAAGCGAAGTTTGACGAGGCCTCGATCTTCGATCGCGTTGGCATGCCCGCGCGGATCGAAACGCAAACGATCGGCGCGAGCACGGTGACGTTGATCGTGGCGGAGAAAAATCCTCCCGAAGGGTCTAGCTCTCCGGGAGGCGAGCAGTCCTACGGATGATAGATCGACACGTGCAGGCGATTGGCTAAAATCAATTCGGCCTTGTGCGGCAGCGGTGCGGGCATGGGGGCCTTAGCGTGCAGATCGGCATTGGTGATCGGAAAGAAGTTGCCCGGCAGGTCGTCCACAAAGGTCACCAGCGTGGCGTCCGCGCCCATGTGCCATTCGCCCCGGCAGATCACGGGTCCCAGGTGGGCGATGGCGGTCTGCACATTTTTCAACATATACACGCTTTGATGCGAATCGCGATTGGGCAGGTGGATGAAACAAATGTCGTTACGGTTCACGTAGACTTGCGGTTTTTCCGGGGCCGGTCCCGCCGACGTGCCGATCGCCAGGACGTGCGCGTTGTAGACGGGCAGGGTAAACTTATCTTTGGCATTTAGAAAATCCAGCCAGGTGCCGATCGGTTCGATTTGCCCCGTGATTTGAAACGTCGTCGTGACTACCAGCGCGTCAAACCGTGGTCGTGTATAGTCCATCCTTGCCCTCCTGATCGATGTGCCTGCATTCTACAACATCCGATCGAGAGAAGCAAAACCTTAAATCATCTCAAAACCCGCTCCTCGACCGTGTCCCACCTGCGGTGCACTCCCACCGGGAGGCGACGCACTGCTCCCGTCGCGGTTGAATCAAACTGTGCGCCGGGAAAAGCGCCCCGCATCTTCGAGGACGCGGTTTAAGAATCTTGCTAAGGACGGCCCCATGACCCCACCGTTGTTGATTGATGGAAACACCTTGACCCTGCCGGATGTGATCGAGGTCGCCCGGCACAGCCGATCGGTTGTGCTGAGCGACGCAGCGTGTGAACGCATGGCGGCGGCACGCGCCTGGGTCGATCGCGTCGTCGAGACCGGACAGCCGACCGTGTACGGCATCAATACCGGCTTCGGCATCTTTGCGGCCCGCCACATTCCGATCGATCAGTCCGATCGCTTGAGCCGCAATTTGATCATCAGCCATGCCATCGGCATCGGCGAGCCGTTCCCGGAAGAAGTGGTGCGCGCCGCCATGTTGATTCGCGCCAATACCCTGGCCATCGGCCACTCCGGGATCCGGCCGGAAACCGTGCAGACCTTGCTCGAGATGTTGAATGCCGGTGTGCATCCGATCATTCCGAGTCAGGGTTCGTTGGGCGCCAGCGGCGATCTGGCTCCGTTGTCGCATCTGGCCCTGGTGCTCTCCCGCGACCCGATCGATGATGCGCTCTTCAGTGGCGAGGCGCTTTATCGGGGTGAGCGTTTGCCCGGCCAGGTGGCGATGCAGCGCGCAGGCATTCAGCGGCGCGTGTTGGGCGCGAAGGAAGCCCTGGCGTTGAACAATGGCGCGACGTTCTGTGCCGCCATCGCGGCGCTGGCGATCTGTGACGCGGAGAATTTGCTGGAACACGGCATCGTGGCCTTGGCCATGTCGCTGGAGGCGCTGCGCGGCGTATCGCGTGCATTCGACGCACATCTGCATCGCGCGCGGCGGCAGGTGGGGCAGGTGGCCGTTGCCGCGCGGGTGCGCGAGTTGATCGCAGGCAGCACGCTGATCGATGCGACCGATCGGGTGCAGGATGCCTACTCGCTGCGGGCCGCGCCCCAGGTGTTGGGTGCGGTGCAGGATAGTCTGGCGCACGTGCGCTCGATCGTGGAGCGCGAACTGAACGCCGCCACTGACAATCCGCTGATCTTCCTCGATCTGACCGATGAGAACAAAGCGCTGTCGGGCGGCAACTTTCATGGCGAGCCGATCGCCCTGGCGGCGAACTTCCTGTCGATTGCGGCGGCGGAGATTGCCTCGATCAGCGAACGGCGTCTCGCGCGTCTGCTTGACGAAGCAACGAGTGATGGCTTGCCCGCCATGTTGGTCGAGCACGGCGGACTGGACAGCGGCCTGATGATGGCGCAGTACACGGCGGCCTCGCTGGTGTCAGAGAACAAGACGCTGGCGCATCCCGATGTGGTCGATTCGATCCCGACCTCGGCCAACCAGGAGGACTTCAATCCCATGGCGATGGCAGCAGCGCGGCATGCCCGGCAGATCGTGGCGCACGGCGAGCAGGTGATTGCGCTGGAGTTGTTGGCGGCGGCGCAGGCGTTGGATTTGCGGCTGCGGGCTGATGCGCAGGTGCGCTTCGGGCAGGGCACAGCGCGGGCATACCAGATCATTCGACATGAGGTGTCCTACCTCGAACGCGATCGGTTGATCGGAGAAGATGTGCGCCGGATGGTGAAGTTGGTAAGAAAAGGAAGAATATTGAAGGATGAGGGATGAAGGCTGAAGACCTGTCGGCTGGAACAAGAGCGTCCCGGTTCAACGAGATGCTATGCTCCACCTTCATCTCGCGTTCTTTGTTCTTCACTCAGTCAGTAGCAGATTTATCCCACCGGGAAAGCCTGTGTCGCCGCATGATCTCATCGACTTCAAATTCGCTGGCGTTGAAACCCGAACCGCCCACAAACCGTGCGTATACCTCTTTCACAGGGTGATACAACCGATCAAGTGGTGTCTCTTCAAGCGTCGTGTTATTCTCGCGCCGATACCGTTTCACTGCTTCAATGCACTCAGCATGAATCTTGGAAATAGCGGCGAATTCCTCTTCATCAAGCATTGGTACATCTTTTCGGCAGTAGCTGCAATATCGAAACTTCACGACTTGTCTCCGGTTTAACAACTGGCATTGTGCGGTGACCCAACTCCTGAGCATTCAATGAGCTTGTCGTATAACACGCATATCCGAGTTTTATACGACGCGCGGATAATAGCATATTTCCTACAATGGGACAAAAATACCTCTCCCGCCACCTAATCTGCTCCCGCTGATCTCGGCCATTCCGACGATCGACCGTTGTCGATGAAAAAGCCTCCGAGAAACGGAACCATCGCTGAAGACAGATTAGTTATGAGGTCATCCACCGGCTAATCCGCTCCCATTGATCTCGACCAGCCCGGCGATCGATCGCGATCGATGAGAGGGTCGGCGGATTTCTTGGCATCGCTGAGCAGAGATTAGAAAGCGTGTTCACCAAATACGCGTCAAAGCAAAAGCCGCGCAGCGGGTAAGGCTGTGTGGCTCAATCAATTCTTCACGATCGATCGTAGGTTGGGTGACTACGGCTTGAAGTCAGAAACTTTGTTACACAAAGGGCGACCGGCGCGATCCAATATCATTGGATAGACTCTCCCGTAGTATTCTGCCCTGTTCATGCAGCGGTTTGAGCCATTGTCCAGCCAACGCGGTTTCTGGTTTTTTCTGCAACTCTGGATGATCGATAATATCCTGCAGCGCCTGTTTCAGCGCAAAGTAGGGTAGCCGGCTTTCACGCGACAAATAGATACCGCCAACGTCGAAATACCAATCGCGCAGATTTTCCGCTGTGGCTTTGACGATTTGATAAGTTGGCGGCTGCTCCGGCGAATAGCGTGCCAGGGGTTTCAACTTTTTCCAAAGTTCTCGATACGCCTCCAACCGCTTCTGGCGCAGTTCCTTATCGTACTCAATGGTCAGGTCAAGCCGTGCTTTAGAGAGCGTGGCAAAGTAGGTGACGACCGCGGCGATAGCACCGGAAATAAGCCCGGTCAGCAAAGAGAGAAGAGCATCATTCATGGCGTTGGCCTCAGCAGATGAATTTGGACAAAGCAAAAAGTCTCGCTCTTCGACTCTTTACCACCGATCGGCTAGTTGGCGAGGGGCGTGCCTGTTCCACCGGTGCAGATGGCGCCCGGCTCCGGTGTCTGCGGACCCTGCTCATAGCGTGAGAGAAAAGTTGCCAGGCGCGGATCGGTGGCATCGTCCACGGGCAGCTGCACTTCCCAGGCGGTGGCGACCACCGGGCTGGGGAGATCGGGGTAGGGTGAGACTAGGACGTGGCTATGACCGCGTGCCAGTCCCCGCAAAGTCTCAATGGCGGCCGCGGGTAGATCGGGTCGATAGGTCAGCCATACGGCGCCATGTTCCAGTGAATGGACGGCGAGTTCGTTGCGCACTGGCTGATCATAGAAGCCGCAGTTCTGCCAGGCCGCGCTGTGCACGCCACCGGCGGGCGGCGTCTGCACATACTGCTGCTCTAATTCACTGTGGTCGCGCGAAAGATTGCTGTAGGTCACCAGGCCCTCAAGCCCTGCCGTGTTGACGGCGCGCGGTGACAGCAAGACCACAATGAGCAAGACGGTAGCGACTGCACCGCCGCCGAGAATGAGGATCCCCCAACGATCGGATGAGGATAGACGAGTTCGGGATTTTTGCGTGGCGGCACGCGATGAAGCCTTGGTCATACTGAGTCTCCTGTTGGCATTGAGATAAAAAGGCCCAGCCGTATTTCACCCCCGACGGTTGTGCCACGATAATCATACCCCATCGAACGAGTTTTGCCACCGGCTCTTCCCACTGTCGGCCTATGATGTACATCATACCCTCTACTTGAGCTTGACGTTAAACTGGAGGCACTTCACAAGCGGGGGCGCGCATGTTTCGGTCGCTCCGTTGGCGTCTGAGTGCAATCTTCATCGGCTTCCTGTCGTTGGTCGCCGCCTCGGTACTGGCCACCTTCCGGGTGATCGAAACTCAACAGGCCGATGCCGCGATCATCAACCTGGCCGGGCGACAGCGCATGTTGTCACAACGGATGTTGTGGCTGGCCTACACCCAACCCGATCGGCCTGAGCTGGCCCAGACGGTTCAACTCTTCGAGCGGACGCTCCTTGCTTTGCGAGACGGCGGCACGACCCACGATACCGCCGGTCGCCCGATCGTCTTGCCGCCGGATCCTGATGCGGCACTCCGCGCCCACTTGGACGAGGCGCTTCTGACGTGGACGGCATTTCGCGCGCAGCTGCTCTCCTCCACCCCGGTTGCTTTGCCAGAAACCTCTGCGCGGTTGTTGTCTCAACTCGATCAGATTGTGCGTGATTATGAGGCGCACGCGCAGATTAAACTCGCTCAACTGCAATTCATTCAAGCGCTGTTTCTGGTAGCGGCGCTGGGGCTATTGGCGGGCGGCTATGTCGTGCTGCAGCGCCAGATGCTGCAACCGCTGAGCGCGTTGGGCCAGGCCGCGCAGTGCCTGGCGCAGGGTGATCGGGTTCAGCCGGTTCCACTGGATCGCCGCGACGAATTGGGCGAATTGGCGCGGGCCTTTGAGGCCATGCGCGTTGAGATCGCGACGGCGCACGACGAGTTGGAAGCGCGTGTCGCGCAGCGCACGCGCGAATTCACGGCGGCCTTTGAATTGAGTCAGGAGATCGTCGGTCAGATCGATCTGACTGGCCTGCTCGATTCGGTCACGGAACGGGCGGGCGCGCTCACTCAGGCCACCTCGGCTTCGCTCTGCTTGATCGATGGCGATCAGAAGCGGTTGACGTTGGTGGCCGCCAGTGGCGCGGGTCCATCACTGCTTCACCTGCAACAGCCGCTCGATCGTGATCCCGCACAGCAAGTAGTCGGTGAAGGCGCTACGGTCGTCGTCGAAGCGGGTTGTACGAACTGTGGCTTTTTATGCGCGCATGCGCCGGGTCGCAGCGCGGTCGCTCCGCTGCGCGCCGGCTCGACGACCTGGGGGGCACTGTGTGTGGTGCGGCAACGCGCTGAAGACTTCGATGCCAACGAAACACGCGCGTTGACGCTGTTAGCCAACTCGGCCGCGGTGGCGATTGCGAACGCGCGCCTGATCGAGCAGCAGAAGCAGCAGGCCGAACAGGCCGCCAGCGCCGCCGAGCGCGATCGGCTGGCCGCCGAACTGCATGATAATCTGGCGCAGACCCTGGGTTTTCTCAATCTGAAATCCGATCGCGTGCGGGGCATGCTGGGCGAGCATGAGATCAGCCAAGCGTCTGCTGAACTGGCGCAGATGAAGCACGCCATCGGCACCGCCTATCACCAGGTTCGTGCGGCGCTGACCGGCCTGCGTGAACCGTTGCCCGACGGCGATAACTTGCGCGCGCGGTTGAGCGACTGTGTCGCCGAGTTGCACGCTTCATCCAATCTGCTGGTGGAGTTGCAGATCACGGATGTTTCAGCCCTGGCGCTACCGCGCGTGACACAAACGCAGGCCTATCACATTGTGCGCGAAGCTCTGACGAACGCCCGGCGACATGCTCAGGCCCAACATGTTTTCGTTACCGTGGGCCGCAACAATGGCACGGCTTGTTTCATCGTCGAAGACGATGGTTGCGGTTTCGATCGCGACGTCGTCGACGAGCAGCAACATCTGGGGTTAAACATCATGCGCACGCGCGCCAAACGCTGCGGCGGAACACTCCAAGTGAAATCAGAGTTGGGGAAAGGCACGATCGTGACGGCACTGTTGCCGGTACGGGAAGGACCAGGGCAGCCATGACACAGGCACGAATCTTGCTTGCCGACGATCACGATCTGTTTCGCGAAGGATTGGCGGGGTTGATCAACGCGCAACCCGATCTGGAGGTCGTTGGGCAGGCCGGCGACGGCTTGGAGGCGTTAACACTGGTTCGCGATCTGAAACCCGATCTGATCGTGCTGGATATCAATATGCCCATCTGTGATGGGCTGGAAGCGACGCGCCTGATTCGATCGGAATGGGCGGCGGCGCGCATCGTGATGCTGACGGTTCACGACGAAGACGAGAACCTGTTCAGCGCGATTGCGGCGGGCGCACAGGGGTATCTGTTAAAGAGTTTAAGCGCGCAGGATTTCTTGCAGAGTGTGCGCACGGCGTTGAAGGGTGAGGCCGTGCTGCCGCCCAAACTGGCGACTCATTTGTTGAGTGAATTTGCGCGGTTAGCCGGCCGGCCCGATCAGGCCGCGACCGGTGAAGTAACCAGTTTGACGCTGCGTGAACAGGAAGTGCTCGATCTAATCGCCACCGGTGAGACCGACAAGGAAATTGCCGAACGCTTGTCATTGAGCCTGCACACCGTGAAGAGCCACGTCCGCAGTATTTTGAGCAAGACGCATGCCATGAACCGCCGTCAGGCGGCCAGCCTGGCGGCACGCACCGGGTTCAAAACTGTAGGATAGGCATTTCTCTGCCTGTTCCAGCGCAACGGTAAGGAGTGAGCCATGCTTCCGCTGATTGAATTGCTGGCGCAAACCGCGCGACTTCATCACCATCTCTGTCCGCGTCAGGTCCTGGGTGTCCGCATGGGTCTGTACGCCGGTCAGCTGCTGGAGTTAGATCTACCGCAATCCGACAAACAGCTCTTCGTCATCGCGGAGACGGATGGCTGTGGCGTCGATGGCATCAGCGTGGCGACGAATTGCTGGATCGGACGGCGGACACTGCGCGTGGAAGACTATGGCAAACTTGCGGCGACCTTTGTCGATACACAGACTGAGCAGGCGGTGCGGATCGTGCCGCGCCCGTCGGCACGCGAGAGGGCGCGGCAGTATGCACCGGCGGCACGCAGCCGCTGGGAGGCGCAGCTGCTGGGTTATCAGCAGCTGCCGGATGAAGAACTGTTCTCGGCGCAGCCGGTGCGGCTGTCCATCGATCTGAGAGCCATCCTCAGCCACGCCGGATTGAGAGCCGTGTGCGATTTATGCGGCGAAGAGATCATGAACGAGCGCGAGATCAAGCAAGCCGATCTAACCTTGTGCCGCTCGTGTGCTCAGGGCAGCTACTATCAGATCGTCGCCGATTTTGCGATCGTACCATTAGGTGTGGAGCGCTAGCCGCGTCCTTGTTCTCGGCAACACAAAGAATTAGTTCTCTGCGCGAAGAGCGATCGCAAGATCGCTCTTTTTTCATGCTTTGCACCCGCCGGGACGGATAGACTGGGACAGTGATTCGTCGTACTCTGGAAGCATGGAGCAGCATACGGTGATCATTGTAGGAGATTCTGTGTTTGCGGCGGCCTTGTCGCAGATGTTGGCCCAGGCCGATGGGGTGCGGGTGGTCGCTTGTGCGCCGACGGCCCAGGCCGCCGCCACGTTGATCGCCGCACATCAACCAGACGCCGTGATTGTGGCCGAGGCCGATCGGGTGGGCGCGGCTGACTACGGCTCCTTGCTGGCGGTGCAGCCAGACTTGCCGATTATTCGTGCTGATCTTAACGCCGATAGTGTGCAGGTCATCACCAGCCATCGTATTGGCATCCGTCCCGCCGATTTGCTAACGGCGATTGCCGAACTGCCGAAACGAAAAACGGAAAGTGAGCGTCACTCCGCCCGGCGCGCCGCCACTGCGGGGACACGGCGGGAGTGAAACAAAGGGCCTCAGACTGCCCCGCGAGATTCTTCGCTTCGGGCGGAATGACAATTTAACGGAGAGCAACTCCTGCCTACACTGACTCGGCGTGATTTTCTCAAACTATCGGGAGCCGCCGCGCTGACGGCGGCCGCCAACGAAATTGGCTGGCGGCTCTTACAGCCGATCAGCGTCACTAACCCGTTGGCCGCGTATCCCGCTCGGGATTGGGAGAAGATCTATCGCGATCAATATCGCTATGATTCGTCGTTTACGTATGTCTGCTCACCCAACGATACGCACGCTTGCCGCCTGCGCGCCTTCGTGCGCAACGGCATCATCCTGCGATCGGAGCAGAATTACGACGTGGATAAGTATGCCGATCTCTACGGCAATACCGCGACGCCCCATTGGAACCCACGCGGCTGCAAGAAAGGCCAAACATTTCATCGGCGGATCTACGGGCCGCATCGTTTGAAGGGACCGTTGATGCGCAAGGGTTGGCAACACTGGGCCGATGACGGCTTCTCCGAACTCACGCCTGAGCTGAAAGCAAAATACAAATTCGATTCGCGCGGCACCGATGAGCTGCTGCCGGTCTCATGGGAGGTGGCCTACGACTACATCGCGCGCGGGATGATTGCCATTGCCACGCGTTACTCGGGCGACCCAGGCGCGGAATCGCTGCGAAACCAGGGTTATCCGGAGGAGATGATCGCGGCGATGGGCGGCGCGGGCACGCGCACGATCAAATGTCGCGGCGGTATGGGCTTGTTGGGCGTGATCGGGAAGTACGGCATGTATCGCTTCTCCAACACGTTGGCGCTGCTTGAAGAGCACATCCGCGGCGTGGGTCACGACGAAGTGAAAGGCGGTCGCTTGTGGTCGAACTATACGTGGCATGGCGATCAAGCGCCGGGTCATCCCTACACGACCGGCTTGCAGGCGTCCGACGAGGACTTCAACGATTTGCGCAACTCGCTGCTGCACATCCAGTGTGGCAAGAACCTGGTCGAGAACAAGATGGCCGAGTCACACTTCTTTGTGGAAGCGATGGAGCGCGGCGCGAAGATCGTCACCATTACGCCGGAGTATTCGCCGCCCGCCACCAAGTCTGATTATTGGATCCCGATCCGCCCGGCGACCGATACGGCCTTGTTCCTGGGCATCACACGTTGGCTGATCGATAACCAGAAATACGATGCCGACTTCGTCAAGCACTTTACCGACTTTCCGCTGTTGGTGCGTGCCGATAATCTACAGCGTCTGCGCGCGAGCGACGTGTTCGTCGATTACCAGCCCGGTCTGTCACCCGAGGGGGCGTCGCTGAAGCAGCAGAACCTGACCCCGGAGCAATACGAAAAACTGGGCGACTACGTGGTGCGCGATGCGCAGACGCAGCGGCTGGCCGCGCTGACGCGCGATGATGTCGGTACCGTGATGGATGGCAAGGGACTTGATCCCGAGCTCGAGTGGTCCGGCTCGATCAGGCTGATCGACGGTACAGAGGTTGAAGTGCTGACGTTGTGGTCGATGTACGTGGAACATCTGAAAGACTACGACCTCGACACGGTCGTCGAGATTACGCATGCGCCGAAGGAACTGGTGGAACGGCTCGCCAACGACATCGCCACGATTAAGCCGACTGCCATTCACATCGGCGAAGGCATCAATCACTGGTTCCACGCCACGCTGGCCAATCGCGCGCAGTTTTTGCCGTTGATGCTGACGGGCAACATCGGCACGCCGGGGGCGGGTTGCTATACGTGGGCGGGCAATTACAAAGCGGCCTTGTTTCAAGGCTCACCACAAACCGGCCCCGGCTTCAAAGGCTGGGTGGCGGAAGATCCCTTTGAGATGACACTCGATCCCCAGGCACCGGGTAAGGATATTCACGCCCACGCTTACACGAAGGACGAAGAGCCGGCGTATTGGAATCATAACGATCGGCCGCTGATTGTCGAGACGCCCAAGTACGGGCGCAAGGTGTTTACCGGCCAGACGCACATGCCCACGCCGACGAAGGTGATGTACTTTACCAACGTCAACTTGATCAACAATGCCAAGCACCACTACGAGATGATTAAGAATGTCAATCCCAACGTCGAGTTGATCATCTCGCAGGACATCGAGATGACGGCTTCGATCGAATACGCCGATTTTGCGTTGGCGGCCAACTCGTGGGCGGAATTTGAGACGCACGAGATCACGGCGTCGTGCTCGAATCCCTTTCTGCAAATCTGGAAAGGCGGCATCCCGCCGCTGTACGATACGCGCGACGACTCGCGTATTCTGGCGGAGCTCGCGGCACAGATCGGCGACACGCTCGGTGATACGCGCTTCCACGATTACTGGAAGTTCCTGCTGGAGGGCAAGCCCGAAGTCTACATTCAACGTCTGCTCGATTCGTCTACGACGACCAGCGGTTACAAGTTTGAAGACATCATTAGCGGCAAATATGGCGAGCCGGGCGCGGCCTTGATGTTGTTCCGCACGTATCCGCGCATTCCATTCTGGGAGCAGATTCATGATTCGGTGCCGTTTCATACTGACACGGGCCGGCTGGCCGCTTACTGCGACATCCCTGAAGCGATCGAGTATGGCGAAAACATGATCACCCATCGTGAAGGCCCGGAAGCGACGCCGTATCTACCCAACGTGATTGTCACCTCCAGCCGGTTCGTGCGACCCGATGACTACGGCATCCCGCACGAGGCCATGGGCTGGGATGAGCGCACGGTACGCAATGTGGCGTTGAGTTGGAATGAAGTCAAGGGCACCAAGAACCCGCTGTGGGAGCAAGGCTATCACTTCTACTGCCTCACGCCCAAGACGCGACATCGGGTGCATTCGTCGTGGAGCACGGTCGATTGGACGATCATCCTCGACTCGAACTTCGGTGATCCGTATCGCATGGACAAACGGCTGCCGGGGCCGGGCGATCATCAGATGCACATGAATCCGCAGGCGGCGAAAGATTTGGGGATCGAAGACGGCGATTACGTGTACGTCGATGCCAATCCAGCCGATCGACCTTACGTGGGCTGGAAGCCGGAGGATCCGTTCTACAAGGTTTCGCGCTTGATGCTGCGGGTGAAGTACAACCCGGCTTATCCCTATCACATCGTCATGTTGAAGCACGGGCCGTTCATGGCCACGGAGAAATCGGTGCTGGCGCACGAAACCCGCCCCGATGGTCTGGCAAAATCCGAAGGCACGGGCTATCAAGCCAATCTGCGCTATGGTTCGCAACAATCGTTGACGCGCGACTGGTCGATGCCGATGCATCAGACGGACACGCTGTTCCATAAGCAGAAGACCGGCGTGCAGTTCATTTTCGGCGGAGAGGCGGACAATCACGCGCTGAACACCGTGCCCAAGGAAACGCTGGTGAAAGTGACCAAGGCTGAAGATGGCGGCTTGAACGGTGTCGGCAAATGGGAGCCGACGCAGACCGGTTTCACGCCGGGTCACGAGAGTGACTTCATGCAGAAATACATGAGCGGTGGAACGATTGAAGTGAAAAAGTAGTGCGTAATGCGTAGTGCGTAAAAAGCGGATTACGCAATAGGGGTGAGTCATGCCTTACAACGAACCTGAATCCGACGATCCGATGGAATTGGTGGGAATGGTGATGCCGGGCGAGCCGGGGCAACTGGAAGCGATGGCGGAGTGCCTGGTGGAAGAGTATGTGCGCCTGGGCTGGGATGCTCCCCGCTTAATGACACTGTTCGTCAATCCCAGGTTCATGGCCACGCACCGCGTCTATCGCCAAAAGGGCGCAGCCTACGTGCAGGAGCTGATCGAGCGGATGTGCGTGAAGTGGGGCGTGTGCCTCAATCGCGAAGAAGGAGTGATTCATGGCTGAAGTCTACAACTGGCAACTGGGCCGCAAGATGCAGTACACCTATGAAGAAGCACATCCGCAGCAGCAGTTCGCGGCGGTGTTCAATATCAATCGCTGCATCGGCTGCCAGACCTGCACTGGCGGCTGCAAAGCCACGTGGACGTTTTCCAAAGGACAGGAATACATGTGGTGGAACAACGTCGAGACCAAGCCTTACGGCGGTTATCC
>JAUQXC010000024.1 GCA_030834825.1 Thermoflexales bacterium | reverse complement strand
ATTTTTCGATATACGCGTGTGACTGCGTGGAATAGTGTAGACCTTCGTCGATACCCAGCTGCAAAGTCACAGCATCCGCCTGATAACCCAGGCCCAGCAAGATATCCCAGAGGCCCAAGCTATCCTTTCCACCGGACACCGCCACCAACACGCGATCGGCCCGCGTGAACATATGATATTTTTCGATAATGCGTTGTGTCTGCTCGGGGATCCACGCGAGGAAGTGCGCCTGACACAATGGCAGTTTGTGCTGGCGCAGGTTGATGACGGCCGGTTCACGGCACTTACGGCATTTGAGGATCATCGTCGGCCCGCACTATCTCTAGCCTGACACCTTCCCGCCTATATATGAAGGGCAGAGCGACAGACAGAAGGAAAGATCAACCGCCGGAGATCACGGCGATCAATTTCAGTTCATCGTCGTGGCCCAGCATTTCCGAATCCAGGACCAGCTTGCCGTTGCGCACAGCCAGTACCATGGCGGGATTCAGCCCCACCGTCTCGATGACCTCACGCACAGTCTGCTGGCCAGGCACTTCCCACTGTTTGTTACGATAGGTCACTTTGATCATGAGTTGATTCTAACAGATCGAGAGGGGGCGTCAAGTAAAAATAATCTCTGGCTGATCAGCATCCCGTCCAGTTCCACCTGGCCGGCTCCGCACGCTGCATTTTTCGGCGACAAACACAACAACCAGCGATCCAGATCGCTGGTTGTTGTGTTTCACCGGAGGTTGCTCAACTGCCAAATTCTAGCAGCTGAGCAACGCGGAGTAAGGGAGCTAATCGATCGGTTACCGCGAGATGATGGGCAAGTAAGCGAAGCGAATCCAGGTCAGATCGGTGAAGAAGAGCCACGGACCACGATCATTCTGGCCGTCGTAAGCATACATGTCCGTCTCTAACGTCGTGGTGGCGGTCGGTTGACCGTTCGTCACTAACGTCAACGTGACCGTTTGGCCCGCATTGAGCGAGGCCACTGTCCAGGACGGTACCGTTAGGCTGATAACGCCCGTCGCCGGCTCGGCAGTCAGTGAGACGACATTCAGTCCCGGATCGACATCGAACTCCACAGCAACGTCACTTTCGGCAACAGCGGCATTGTTGTGCACCACCACCTGGTAAGTGACCGTGTAACCGCCTGTAGTAGAAACGGCAGAGGGATACGCTGAGACAAAGTCCACACTGTGATGGCTGAAGCCCAACGTGGCCGTTACCGGATTACCCGCTACCAAGTCGATGTTGAGGCCGTGTTGCACGTTGTCGTCGCCCGGATTTCCGCTTCCCAAGATACTGCCAGCGAACGAAGCCCCATATAAGCCGTAAAGAGGCGTCCCGCCATAGGTTGTAATTTGGGTACTATAGTTCCCGCGGGCAGGAATGACCGCGCTGCCCCAGCGATTGGTCCAGCACACATACCCGGGCTGGCACGGCGAACCGAAGTAAAGACCCGGATAGTAACCTTTCGTATCATTAAAGTTGGTCACTGCCGGCTTGGACGGATAGGCCCACGTACCCGTGAGGGTGCCACTGGCTGTAGCGATCTCAGTCAGGGTGAAGGCCTCGCTCGGCTGCAGCGTCAGTGCGGCGTCATAGCTGCTGGCCCGTGTGCCAAACACTGAGGCATACGGCGCGGTCGCGCCATAGCGCAGCGGCGCCGGGTTCATGTCAACCACCAACAACTGATACTTAGGGCCGATGCTGGGCGGATCATAGTGGTTGGGCGCCAAGGAATAGGTATTGACATACTTAGTGTTCCGATAGTATATCAGCGCACCCGGGATATTGTACGGAACGCGTACGACTTCCCATTCGTCGTCATCAGAATAGGTGGTGACATAGGCAGTCCGGGTCGCACGATCGTACTTAGTCGTTGAGCGCCATTCCACCAGATAGTAATTAGTATAGGATGCGGTGGTTGGAACGACTTCCCAGCCAGTGTTTTGCCAGCCCGGGAAGCTGCCAGGATCAGTCGCGCCAGAGAAATCATCGATCAGCGTACTGTCCATCATTACGTTATCAACCCACCAACCGGCCTCAAGACTGGCCGCATCCGTCTTATAGCGGAGTGTCAGTGTGACCACCTGCCCCTGATAAGCCGCCAAGTTAAAGCGCAGGGTTTCCTCGCCAAATCCGGTCAACCCATAACCCAGGTTGTTGCCATTGGGATTGGTATTGACCAACACACCATCCATGTCCGGCAGGATGGTGCCGTTAACCATGACGTAGCCGTAGTCCCAGTCCTCTTCGATTTCCCAGTACGCATCCAGCGTCAGTGTGGGCGTCGTCACGTTGCTGACGGTAATCTGGCGACTTAGGGTAATGTCAATTTCATTCGCAGCGCCGGTAAACGCACCTTTGCCCGTGCCTGCGGGGTTGGGAATCTCCTCAACTATCTGCGGCAGGTTCACACGCACACCCTTGTTCACACCGGCGGGCGTCTTTTCGAGTTGCCCGATGATGACCTCGGCACTGGCGTCGTCATAGTCGCGGATGACCATCGGCTCTTGCCAGTTGCACGCGCCGGTGCCACACCAAGCGATCATGCGGAACCAGAGTGGCATGCCTGTCGGCGTTGCGCCGCCCAGATAACCGCCCCACACACCACCGGCCATGGTGTTCCAAAAGCCAATCGAGTTATCATAGTCTGTCGTGTACAGGTCAGGCCAGCCAAAGAAGTTGTGACCGAACTCTTCCACAAACACGCCCAAATCAGCATTTTCCGGCTGCGTCGTATATGGGCCGATGATGATGTCGTCGGTAGTGGTCAGCACATCGCCTTCATATACCTTGAACCCGTCCTGCCACTGCGCATTGTACCGCAGGTCCGAACTGTGCGACCAGATCGAGAAGGATCCTTCTGCGCCGCCACCCGCTTCTTGTCCGGCGCCGGCGTGAATGATCCAGAAGGTATCAATCACCCCGTCGTCATTAGCATCATACTTGGGCCAGAAGGCATTCGGGGCTGTATCCGTATAGTAGGAAGGATGGGTCGTGCTGAACTGCTTGGCAGCATCTACAGCCACCTGCGCGACTGGCACACCTGCGCCGCCACCGTTGTTCCCACTAGCACAGTTATCGGCCCCATAGTAACCTTCGCTATGCGGGACGGTTACCCAGCCTTCAATTGTACCGGTAACGTAGACATTGCCATCCCCAGCGACGTGATCGTAATAATCTTGCACAGTGTAACCGGCCACGTTGATGCCAGGCAAACCGTCATCCGGATCAACAAGGTCATAGCGGACGCGCCCTGCCCCCTCGTAACCAAAGACGAGTTTTTCATAGAACTTGGCATTGTTCGACAGCGTTGGCGAATACCACATCGTGTTATTGTCGCGAGGACCCGGGTGGGGCAACAAGCCTTTGAGTGGACCCGTAATGGTCACGGTCTGCGTGACACAGATTGGATTGCCATCATCATCTTCACCCGTCTGCACCGGGATCGTAAACGTCTCAGCCGCGCCAAAGTCGACGGCCATGGCTAACACGGTCGCCGTTACTGGTTGAATGGCAAGCGGTTTATTCGAACGCATTGCCAGTTCGCTCTCGCGCTGCAGCGCCCATTTCTGTATCTGAGGCGACACCCACGTGTCGGACTTCTTGGCAAACTGTGCCTTATACGCTTTTAGCGCGGTGGCAATTTGCGCCTCCGTCGGGTTCAACGGCAGCTTATTTTGCTGCTGTAACCAGCTGAGCACAACTTCGTCACGTGGCGCACGGAGGTGTTCACCGCTTGGTTGAATCGCACCGATCGCAATTGGCTGCAGCTTGACTACAACCTCATCTTGAGCTGGAGCTGCCTGATCACCACCGAAAGAGGCCAGCGGCCCAACCAGCATACTGATCACCACCACAACGGCGAGAACAGCTGCAATTTTGCGTAACATGAGTAGCTTCTCCTTTATACTGAGTGAGATAGATTATCTGTGAGGCACGTCACTGTTTGCGGTTCTAAGTATGTGCGAACCGGCTCCTGTCCGCCCCCGCGAACGTCTACTCTATGTTATAGATCACATAGGTTGATCCGTAAGAAACCATCTCGCTCTCACTGCGCTCCTCCCCGGAACCTGGCGAGACTAGCTTTTACTTCGGACACTTCGGCTGGCGCGGTTTGCGCGCATCACCTCCTTCTTTAGATAAACCCTGGGATTAATTTGCCACAACGTGACGCTGATACGGGCAGCAGGCGATGATTGAACTATAAGATGCCAGCATCGGCGTTTATCCCTGAATCATTTTTGTCCTTAGCGTACCCCGAACCATTGCTTGATCTGTTTCGTCCAGTCGCAGTCCAGTCCGGCACGATAGCCCTTCAACGCTTTGCTCCAGCGCTCGGGCAGCTCAGGTTGATCGAGCGGGTGGACTTCCGCGCCTAACGCAGGATCAACTTCGACCCGTGCGGCGACCCACGTCCCATGTCCCAACACGGCAATCGGCGATTCTTCGACATCGATGTCGCGCGCGAAAACTTGCGCCTCCTTGCCGTGGACATCAACGCCACAAACCTCCGAGCGTGGCATCCGATAACACCCTTCCCTCAACCAATCCAAGACAGCTGCACCTGCGATGGTCTGCTGCCGTTCGGTGATGAGGCGCGTAGGCGTGAAAACAAAGGGCCGATCGAATAGCGCCACCCCCAGATGCAGAATGATCTCGCCCTGCGCGGCAATCGACCATTTCAAGCGTTGCGCAGCTGCCGCTGCACCTGCCCCTGTGAACAGCAGCGCGCGGAAATCATACTCGAGGCACAGACCGTTCAGAGTGAGTTCAAGCATGGCTGGAAACGAACTTCAAGCTATCGTTCTCGCGTGATCTAGCCAAATCCGCAATCTACCATCAACTCCTGGGACCGGCCGCAATCACTTCCCGTGTAACCTGCGCTTTGAACGGCTCGAAGTTTTTCGTAAACAATGTTGCGAGCTCGCAGGCTTTGCGATCGTATGCAGCCTTATCCGCCCACGTGTTGCGCGGATTGAGGACTTCGTCCGGCACGCCGGAGCAGGCGATGGGCATCGGCAGCCCGAAAATCGGATCGAGCTCTGTCGGCACTTCGTTCAATTCGCCGTTAAGCGCCGCATGCACCATGGCGCGCGTGTAGGCGATCTTCATGCGCTGACCCACGCCATACGGCCCCCCACTCCAGCCGGTGTTGACCAGCCAGACTTGCGCTTTATGCTGCGCGAGTTTTTCGCCCAGCAGCTGGGCGTAGATCGTCGGATGCAGTGGCAGGAACGGCGCCCCGAAACACGTGCTGAACGTGGCCTGTGGTTCAGTCACGCCGCGTTCCGTTCCGGCGAGTTTGGCCGTGTAGCCACTGAGGAAGTGATACATGGCCTGCTCGGGCGTCAACTTGCTGATCGGCGGCAGCACCCCAAACGCGTCCGCCGTCAGAAACATCACATTCTTGGGATGTTTGCCCACGCCGGGAATGACGGCATTGGCAATATAATCGATCGGGTAGGCGGCGCGCGTGTTTTCAGTAATCGTATCGAGGTCGAGTAGCAGCGATCGCGTAGCCGGATCGATCACGACGTTCTCCAGCACGGTGCTGAAGCGTTTCGTCGTCGCATAGATCTCCGGCTCGGCCGCGGGCGAAAGTTTGATGACCTTGGCATAGCAGCCGCCTTCAAAGTTGAAGACGCCTGTGTCGCCCCAGCCGTGCTCGTCGTCGCCGATCAAGCCGCGCTGGGGATCGGCACTGAGGGTCGTCTTGCCCGTGCCCGATAAGCCGAAGAACAACGCCGTGTCGCCCCGGGCCCCCACATTGGCCGAACAGTGCATGGAGAACACGCCCTGCTTGGGCAGCAGATAATTCAGGATCGTGAAGATCGATTTCTTGATCTCGCCGGCATACCGCGTGCCGACGATCAGAATCACCTTCTTCGCAAAGTGGATGGCGATGACCGTCTCGCTGCGCGTCTGATCCGTGGCCGGATTGGCCTTTAACTCCGGGGCATGCAGAATGGTGAAATCGGGGTGGAAATCGGGCAGTTCCTCCACCGGCGGACGGATGAACAAGTTGTTGGCAAACAGATTGGACCACGCCATCTCATCGATGAGACGGACTCGCAGGCGATTGGCCGGATCGGCGCAGGCATACAAATCACGCACAAACAGTTCGCGCTCGCTCAGATATTGCAACGCTCGCTGCTGCAGCCGATCGAACTGTTCTTCACTCAGTTCGGCGTTCTTAGCCCACCAGATTTCATCGGCGCTGGACGCTTCACGCACGATGTATTTATCGTTGGGCGACCGGCCGGTATGCGGCTGGGTGACCACCACCAGCGGGCCGTCCTGTGTCAACTTTCCCTCGCCACGCCGAATGGCCTGCTCTACCAATTGGGCCGGAGCAAGGTTCCAATGCACAGTCTGCAACGGCTTCAAACCATGCTGCTCAAGTCCATAGCGACTGGGTATCCCCATAGGCGGGTCTCCTTGATCGATCCGAGCGCTCAGGCGCTACCGGCAACGTACAATGTCACCGGCCAGGTTCTATGATTGGCAATGTGTGTAGAGGGTGAGGTAGATAGAGCACTTGGGCTGTTGGGCGTCGTCGGGACACAGACTCGATTGCCTCAGCCAACGATGCTGCCGCGCCTAGCTGACAGGCTGCGACAATTTCGGGGCATTGACTGCCTGCCACCACGACTTCATAGTTCAATAGCACTTGGGCCAGCATGTAAGTGCGTTGCTCACCGGCCTGGCAGCCGTCACGGCGATACTGTGCCAGAAGTTGTTGAAGATCGGAGGCCTGTGTGAGGGCCGCCCGGAAGCGTTCTTCGCCGCGTCCCTGCCCGGCGCCTTCAGGACAACGGGCCACCACTATTATAACGCCACTTTGGCGAATCGGGGGTGTAGCGCTCAGGCCCACATACGTCGCCGCACGGCTGGCCTGATACAGGTTCACATCTTTGGGAGGATCGACCTGCACGATCACAACATCGTACTGCTGCGGCACCGGCACTTCGTAAACCGATCGGGCCACCGCCACCAGCGCATCATGCACCGCGATTGGCGCACCCGCCTGCACGGCAATCGCCCGCCCCTCGCCATCAAGCACCACATTGACGACGAATTGCAACCCGATCGCCCGGGCGGCATCCCGCACGAGTTGCTGAAAGGGATTTCCTGCAATTTGTCCCAAACGCACACCGGGCCGATCCAGAAACTGCGGCCCGTGCGTCAACCCGATCGTTTCTTCACTCCCGCAGCCGATCACCACCGTCTTGCCGCCGCCGGAATAACCGGCATATTGATGGGGCTCGACCACACCGGTAGCGATGATCAGATCGTTCTCCCACAACAGGCGATTCACAGTCAAACCATCGGGAACCGTCATTGCGAGCGCAGTTTGCGAAGCAATCTCCTGCCCATCGGGTCTGAGATTGCTTCGTCGCATACTGCGCTCACCTACCCCGCGCTTCTCAGCGAGGTCGCAATGACGTACATCATGATCGATCACGCGATAGCGCTCAACCACTTCACGTCCCAATTTCGCGATCTTTTCCTCGGTCGTGCTCGGTCGATGCAGCCCCGTAGCGCACAATAAGGTGACGTGAACGTCGGGCACGCCGGCGCGCTCGAGTTCGCGCAAGATCGCAGGCACCAGGATGTGATCGGGACAAGCACGCGTGGCATCGGTAAACACGACGCAGACGCGCGCGTCAGGCGAAGCCAGATCGCTCAGGCGTGAGGAGTGCCGTGGTTGCGCCAAAGCCGCCTCCACCGCTGCAGTCAGATCGGGCAGCGGTGAGGAAGCGTTCGGCTCGATGGTGGTCAGCGACCAACCGGGTGGAAATTTCAACTCAAATACTTTCCCCGCATACCGTTAGTTTCTCACCACTAACGGTAAGTACACATGATTCGACCAAACTCGTGTAAGCATCGAGACGCTATTTGAATATTCATTGGCAATATAGGTAATACCCGTTGAAGGATTGGAAGCAATTGAATGCGTGCCATCTTCGGAAGTCACAGTCCCTACGAGCTCAGGCCCCTGTAGCACATAGACTGTCGTGCTGATTTCGTCTGTCACGAAAGCGAACCCCGTAGTGGACTCCACGCTAATCGCATATGGCGCGGCGCTCACAGTCGCCGTCGTCAATACAGAAGTTCCAGTAATGACAGTGACCGTACCATCCGAGTAGTTAGCCACATAAACATAGCCACGCAACGGATCAGTTGCAATGGCCTGGGGATTAGTACCGACAGGTATCTCACCGATAACGTCAGTGCCACTAAGTACAGTCAAAGAACCTGGTTGAGTCCCGTTATTCGAATCGGTCAGGTACACATAGCCGGTGACTGGATTAACGCCAACCTGACCAGCGCTGCTCACAGGGATTGTGGCTACGACTTGCGTACCGTTCAGAACCTTCAATTGATGGGTAATATTGAATGTCGAAACATAGACATTGCCATTCAGCTCATTACAGCAAGACGCCGAAGACGAATTGCGCGACAAGGGGGCATGTTTCCTCCTAAAAATGCGGCATACTTATGGTTGTCGAGGGGATTATACAACGTTCTCGCCCACTTACTCGAATCACGCATATGCCCCAGGAACGAGGTGAGGGATCAATTGAGGGATAGAG
>JAUQXC010000321.1 GCA_030834825.1 Thermoflexales bacterium | reverse complement strand
GCCTTATCGATAACGGAACATTCGGTGGATTCAGTTGGTTCGTTGGGCGCGGATTAGTGCATCGAGGATCGCTTGACGGAGCGGGAGGAAGTGGTGTTTAAGTGAGGGGTAATGCGTGATGAGTAAAAAGTGAAGCGCAGGTGTCGCTAAGGTGAATGGCAGCGTTACCAAAAGCGAGGGTGTGCGTTAAGGTTTGCGGGCGATGATCGAATAGGCCTGCCACGGTTGAATGCCGTCCAGGGCGGTCGATCTTTCACCCTCTTCTGAAATGAAATACTCAATGTACAAGGGCTGGCACAATTCTTTTACTTGTTCTGCCGTGTGAAATGTCATGTTCTTCTGATCAGCCCAGCAATGTCGCATGCCAAAGAAATCTCCGGCAAACCGGCCGCCTGTCCGCAGCGATGTGACGATCTTGTTCCACAGTTCATTAAAGGACTGTGGCGGACAAAAGGGCAGGCTTACGCTGGCCCAAATGAAATCTGAAACGGGCAGCACCACTTGCTCGAAAGAAACAATTTGGGTCTCCAGATTTGACTGTTGTTCTGATGGGGTATGAGATTCCAGCCAGGCCATCGCCTCGGGCTGGCTGTCTATCGCCAGGACTCGCCAGCCGCGCTTAAGCAGTTCACGTGTTTCAATGCCTACGCCGCAGCCGAGGTCGATCGCGTAGCTAACCTGTGAGTCGCCTGGCTTAAAGCGAACCACCGACTGCCAGAACAATTCACGCGGTGCGCGGCCGGCCACCGTTTTGTAATAATTATTCCATTTGGTTTCGTTGTGCTCGTCGGTAAGAGCCATTGTGCTCTGCGTCCAATTGTAGTGCGTTGGCTGAAAGCGCATACTAGGCGCAATTATATGTCCTATTTGCGATTGTACCACTTGGTGGAGTCACTACCCGCCCGCGCTGGTGGAGGTGCTGATCAGTCGCATGACCCGGTGCGGGTGTGCCATGGAGAGCGGCATCATGCCAAGGATGTGGTGGTGCAGCGAATCGAGGATGGCCTGATGGGGCGGGAGGAAGTGGTGTTTAAGTGAGGAGCGAAAAGTGACGAAACAGAGAGTACGTGATCAGTCATGCGCTCTGCGCGTTTTCGTATATGATTTACCTGCTACAGTGCGCTTGCTCTCGTTGTCATAACCTGTGTTTGCTAAGTACCTAAGCTAATTCAGTTCAGTTCTAATGAATCGCTGCTCCATCGAAAAAAGTCATTTGGAGATCGCCCAAATTCTGATTCAGATAATGTGCAATTTCTTTGGCGCGATCAAGACTCGTATCATTCGGAAGATCAAAGCCAACCAAGATCTTCTCTAACTCTTTCTGCGACTGGCGAGACTCTAGGACTATGAAAGGTGTTCCATCGCCGTATTCACTTACCTTGAATAGAAAATTTCCTCGGATAGTGCGACTTGTTGTCATGAAGAAACTCCTTTGTGTTACATGGATTTAAAAAGAAGTGCAGCCTTTGCTTATCCGTCTAGCTTCAGCGAAGAAACACCTCACTGTGCAGACCCACTACTCCGCGTAGGTAATCCTCACATCGTCGAAGCTGCCGGAGAGTCTGCCTTGAGGTTCGGCATCGAAGAAGAGCCACACCCACTGGCCGATTTGTTGGGTGGGCAGGCTTTTGCGGGCCTGCCCATCGACGTAGAACGTGAGCTGTGAGCCGTCCCAGCCGATGGCGAGTTCGTGCGTGGCGGGCATGCCGCTGCCTTGAATGAGCGTGAAGGTTTCATCGGTCTCGGTGTAGTGTCCCACGTAGGCCGACACCGATCCGTCCGAGGGAGACATCGCCAGATAAGCCCACGAACCGGGAGCATCGTCCAACCCATTGACCTCAAGGCCGATGTCGCTGAAGCCGGTCGCGTCGAGCAAGGTGACCTTGGCAGAGATCAGTTTGAAGGGCCTAGGCGCTTCGTGGCGCAATCCGCCGTCCAGATAATCCTCGGACAGATTGTCGAAGTTGTACGTCACCCGCCCGTTTTGCAGCGAGGTGGCCGAACTGAGCACCGTCAGATCCGTCGTATAGGTGCTGCTGTAATACCACGTGCTTTCATTGATGGTCGGTGCACTGAAATCGTCCAACAGCACTGCACCGACTTGGACCGAAGCAGGGCTGGGGGCCGATCGGTTGTTGGAGAGGATCAGCGCGACGAGCGCGATGACGATGGCGAGTGCCGTAATCACGCCCAGCCCGATCAGCCGTGGGCTGCGCCGCTGATCGATTGCCGGAGTAATGGGCAGCGTGGGCCCGCCGGGCGATTGCACCGTGGGCAAAGTCGCCGCCGAATCGAGCGCGAACTCATACGCCTCCGCAAATTCCAGCGCATGGGTATAGCGTCCCTCGCGCGCCTTGGCCAGCGCCTTCAGGGCAACCTGTTCGATCTCCGGGCTGATGTCCGGATTCTTCAGGCGCAGCGGCGGCGGCGGCTCGACGATTTGTTTGAGCATGACGGCCATGGGCGTCTCGGCGTGAAAGGGCACATCGCCGGTCAGCATCTGATACACTACCACGCCCAACGAGTAAATGTCGGCGCGTTGATCGACCGGCATACCCTGCGCCTGTTCGGGCGACATATAGTCGGGCGTGCCCACGCCGGTGCCACTGGCCGTGATGTTGGACGTGCTGGTCATCATCTTGGCCAGGCCGAAGTCCATCAACTGCACCCACCGCCCGTCTTGTAGCAGCACGTTGCTGGGTTTCACGTCGCGATGGATGACGCCCTGCTGATGGGCGTGTTGCAAAGCCTCGGCCATCTGGCGCAAAAGCGGCGCGGCCTGGCGTGGAGCGATGGGGCCTTTGGTGATGAGATCCTTCAACGTGCCGCCGGGCACGTACTTCATCACCAGATAGGGCGTGCGCTCCGCTTCGCCGTAATCGTAGACGGGGAGAATGT
>JAUQXC010000320.1 GCA_030834825.1 Thermoflexales bacterium | reverse complement strand
TAATCCCGCGCAGCATGTCCGGTTCAAAGTCCGTTGCGGGAACGCCATCCGCGCTGCACGCTGATCTTGCTTCCGGCGAGCCACAGTCATTCCGTTTCCCTCTGTGGCCTCCGTGGTTGCCTGCTTTTAACGGAAAAACGCCATCGACGGGTCGAACATCGGGAGCGGATTACAGGCTCAACCCCACTACATTCGCGCGGTAGGCGTCCGTTGAGAGAACTGCCCTCCGTCGGTGAGCCGTCGATGGTATAATCGCCGTGGAGGTCGATCATGTATCAAACGCTCAAAGCCACCGTGCGCCGCGGCAAGATCGAACTGCTCGACGATGTAACGCTGCCCGAGAAGGCCACGGTGTTGGTTACCGTTCTGGAAGACCTGTCGCCCGCCGATTTGACGCTGGGCGAACACTTGACGCGCGGCCTGGCCGATGTGGCGCAGGGCCGTGTCACCAAGGTGAGCACCTCCAAGCAACTCAAGCATCATCTCGACACGGTGTTCAGCGCTAAAGCCTGATCAACATGCCCTACCACTTCCTCTTCACCGAGTGGTTCGATCGCAACCTCAAGTTCCTGCGCAAACACAACCCCACCTTGCGCGCGGATTTCGAAGCCTTCCTGCGTGACTTCGATGCAGACGCCCATCCCATGATCCCCGGTACCGGTGGCGCTCGCAAAGCGCGGATGAAAGCCAAAGCGCGCGGCAAGCGTGGCGGCTACCGGGTGATCTATTACTTCGTGACGGCTGATCAAGAAGTGTGGCTGATCACCATCTACGACAAAGTGCAGCAAGAAAACCTTTCCGCTGCCGACACTGCCCGCGTGCTGAAAATCATCGAGGCGATTCAAGCCGCGAAGTAAAGCCGCCACCCTCTAGCAGCAAAGAAAACTGGATTGGCCACTCGCGCGCCGCGGGCGTCCGTTATAATCCGCTTGTCTGTTTCGCGCAGCGGTCCGTTGATTACTTCTTCTTGCCGTCCTGGTCGATGTTCTTCGGCACGGGCGAGCCAAACAGGCGCGATTCGAAGCGATACCACATCCGCAGCACACGCGAACGAACCAAAGCGAACGGATAGATCACCACCCGCAGCGCTTGCCGCGGCAAAGTGCGCTTGCGCGGTTCGGGCGGCGGTCCCCATTGTATCGCGGCCGCGGCCCAGGCCAGCCCGGCCCCAAAGCCGATCAGCACCAGGTGATCGCCGGGCCGTACGCGTCCGCATTCCACGGCCTCACACAGCGCCAACGGAATGCTGGCGCTGGACGTGTTGCCGTACTTTTCCAGATTGACGAAGACGCGGCTCTCGTCCACGCCCAGGGTACGCGCCCCGGCCTGAATGATGCGCAGATTGGCTTGATGCGGGATGAATAGCTCGACATCGTCCAGCGTCAGCCCGGCCTGCTCCAACACTTCGCGTGTGGATTTATCGACGATGCGCGTCGCAAAGCGAAATATTTCGCGCCCGTCCATCTCGATGGTATGTTGATTGCGCAGCACGGTCTCGGCAGAGGCCGGCAGCTTGCTGCCCCCCGCCGGCACAATCAAGAGATCACCGCCGGAACCATCGGAACGCACCAACGACGAGAGAACACCGCCGCGTTGTTCCGACGCTTGCAGCACCACCGCGCCCGCGCCGTCGCCAAACAAGATGCACGTCCCGCGATCCTTCCAATTGGTGATGCGGCTCATCGTCTCGCTGCCGATGACGAGCACCACCTTGTGTCCGCCGCCCTGAATCACCTGTGCGCCGAGTGAGAGTGCGTATACAAAACCCGCGCAGCCCGCCGAGAGATCGAACGCGCCCGCATGCGTCGCGCCGAGCGCATCTTGAATGAGTGAAGCCGTGGATGGAAACGTGTGCTCCGGCGTGGCTGTGGCACAGATGATCAGGCCCACTTCGGTGGGCAGCATGTCCGCCTTTTCCAAAGCCTCGCGTGCGGCCGCATACCCCATGGTGAAAGAGGATTCCTTGGGTCCCGCGATGCGCCGCTCACGAATGCCGGTGCGCGGCACGATCCACTCGTCAGAGGTATCGACGATCTTGGCCAGATCGTGGTTGGTCATTACTTTCGGGGGAACATGTTTGCCCCAGCCTACAATGTGTGCATAAATCACCCTGTACTCCTTAAGTGGCGCAATTTAACAAATTGCGCTACGGCTGATAACGGCCGAAGATTACCACGGCATTGTGCCCGCCAAACCCGAACGAGTTCGACATGACCACATCGACGGTGACCCGCCGAGCCGTATTGGGCACGTAGTCCAGATCACAGATCGGATCGGGATGCTCGTAATTGATCGTGGGCGGGATGAGGCCTTCGGTGATCACCTTCAGGCAGAACACAGCCTCGATCGCGCCGGCGGCCCCCAACAGATGGCCCGTCATCGACTTGGTGGAACTGATCGGAAGGCGGTAGGCCGCTTCGCCCAACACGGCCTTGATGGCCGCGGTTTCGCTCTTATCATTCAACGGCGTGCTGGTGCCATGTGCGTTAATGTAATCAATTTGATCGGGACGCAGGTCCGCTTGCTTTAACGCCGCGCGCATCGCCATGGCCGCGCCGGTGCCGTTCTCTTCCGGCGCAGTCGCATGATAGGCATCCGCCGTGGAACCGTAACCCAGAACTTCGCCGTAAATCTTCGCGCCGCGCGCCAGAGCATGCTCCAGTTCCTCCAGTACCAACACCGCCGCGCCCTCGCCCACCACAAACCCGTCGCGCTCTTTATCGAATGGACGACTGGCGCGGGCAGGCGCATCATTGCGCGACGAGATCGCCGTCATATTACTGAACCCGGCGATCGCGATCGCCGTGATCGCCGCTTCTGCGCCGCCCGTCAACATCACATCAGCCGCATCACGCCGGATACAATCGACCGCCTCGCCGATGGCGTTGTTGCCCGAAGCGCAGGCCGTAACCACCGCCATGTTCGGTCCGCGCAAGCCGAATTGAATCGCCACCTGCGCGGCCGCGGTATCAGGCAACATCATCGGCACGGTGAATGGACTAACCCGATCGTGCCCTCGGGCGATGAGCTGCCGTATCTCGTTTTCTAACGTGCCGATGCCACCAATCCCGGTGCCGATGAACACCCCCGCGCGCCACGAACTCTCCGGGGTTACCTTTAAGCCGCTGTCGTCGAGCGCCTGTTTGGCAGCCACGACTGCGAACTGCGTGAAGCGATCCATGCGGCGGGCTTCCTTCTTGCCGATCAGCAGCGCGGCATCGAAGTCCTTGACCTCGCACGCGAATTGAGTCTTGTAAGCCGAGGCCTCAAACTGCGTGATCGGCCCCGCGCCCGAATAGCCCACCAGCGCGTTGTTCCACGTCGTCGGCACATCATTGCCCAGCGGCGTCACCGCCCCCAGGCCTGTAATGACAACTCGTCGTGTCATCGTCGCTATCCCCTTTCCAGGTTCGTGAAGAATCTTGCGAAGTCCGGCTGACCCCCGCCAGATTGGTAGTGATGACAGGGTAAGTGCTGCTCACTGCTGAGTACACAGAGGGCGCAGAGATTTTCCCACAAAATCAGGCTCGGCGCACTCTGCGCTCTCGGCGGTGAAACTTGCTATCACTTACTGCCTGACCACTACCGCCAGATTTTATGCTCCGACGATATGTAACACGCCGCCTAGCGCAAAGATACGGCGCCTCTGCGATGCGGTGCCTCTGCGATACGGCGTCTCGTAGAGATACGGCGTATCTACGAGGCAGGGCAATCTGCAACGCAGCGTGTCATGATCACTTGGGCAATTTGACATCCTCACGTCAAGTTCAGTGTGAGCGACTTGGTTTTAGCATTGTGGTGCGTATCACGCCGGACGGTTACGAGCGCCTAGCCGATAACTTCTTTGCAGTGGCAGCACGCAAGCCCGCAAGAGTAGCAGCATAGCACACGACGCCCGACCCGTGACCGAGGCCGGGCGTCTTCTTTGCGTTTGCCCTCGCCACCTGTTCGATCTATACTTCCCTCATTCCTTCCATCTGCCGTCGGCGATCACCTAAGTAAGGCATGGTCATCATGTCCGACAACCCGTCTGAACCCACACCACCTGCCGAAGCCGGCACCCCGACCACCGCCACCAACATCAGTGGCGGAGTCAACCTCAATGCACAGCGCGATGCGAACATCGGCGGTGATGTCGTCGGGCGTGACAAGACGACGACCAATATCGACACTGTTGGTGGTGCTTACATCGCTGGCAATGTGAATGTCGCCAGCGGCGGCGAGTTTGTTGGACGCGATAAGATCGTTTTCGAGGTCCCTGCGCCGATCCCCACTTCACTGCACCAACTGCCGTCCCCACCACGTGACTTCACAGGCCGCGAGGCCGAACTGGCTGAATTGATGGCGAAGGCTGAGACAGACGGCGTAACCATTTCCGGCCTACAGGGCATGGGCGGCGTGGGTAAGACCACGCTCGCTCTGGTTGTGGCCGAGAAGTTGAAGCCACGTTATCCCGATGCCCAGTTCTACCTCGACTTGAAAGGCGGGGACAAGCAACCGCTGTCAGTGGCCGCAGCTCTGACGCATGTCATCCGTGCCTATCAGCCCACGGCCAAACTGCCCGAAAGTGAATCTGAGTTGCGCGGATTGTATCTATCCGTGTTGGAAGGTCAACGCGCCTTGCTACTGATGGACAATGCCGTCGATAAGAAACAGGTTGAGCCTTTAATTCCGCCACCTTCTTGTTTCCTGCTGATCACGTCGCGTCAACATTTCACAGTGCCAGGGCTGTTTGGCAAGGACTTGGATACGCTATCACCCTATGACGCACGTGACCTGCTACTCAAGATCGCGCCGCGCATTGCCGATCAAGCCGAGGCGATGGCGAAACTGTGCGGCTATCTACCCCTGGCACTGCGGCTGGCCGGCAGCGCGATGGCCGAAAGGCAAGTGCTCACGCCACTGGGCTACTTGAACCGGCTGAAAGATGCTCAGACACGGCTAGAACTGGTGGAGGCATCGCTCGGCTTGAGTTACGATCTACTGAGCGAAGAACTGCAACGGGCCTGGGGCGCGCTATCCGTGTTCCCCGACACCTTCGACCTTGCTGCGGCTGCGACGGTGTGGGACGTTGAGTCGGAGTCGGCGCAGGACAGACTGGATGAATTGGTGCGCAACAGCCTAGTGGAGTGGAATGAGACCGCCGCCCGCGCTCGCTTGCACGATTTGGCGCGGCTGTTCGCGAACAAGCGCCTGGGCGATGCTGCGCGGCTGGAGAGCCAACGCCGACATGCCACTCACTATCAGGAAGTGTCGGCAACTGCTGACACTTTGTTTCAGCAAGGTGGCGATCGGCTGATGCAAGGGCTGGCCTTGTTCGACCTGGAATGGACGAACATTCAGACCGGCCATGCTTGGGCAACGCAATACGCAGACAAGGATGAGTCGGCTCTTAGCCTGAGTGATGACTATCCCGCTCAATGCGCCGACATCTTGTCCTTGCGTCGGCATCCCCGTGAGTGCATTCAATGGTTTGAGACAGCCTTAATCGCCGCACGAAAACTTGTTCGAAAACATTGGGAAGGCGCACATCTGAGCAACCTGGGCTTAGTCTACCATTCCCTGGGCGAGTCCCGCCGCGCTATCGAGTATCACGAACAGTCGTTAACCATTAAGCGCGCGATCGGCGACCGGCTCGGCGAAGGCCAGGCCCTCGGCAGCCTGGGCCTAGCCTACTATTCCCTGGGCGAGTATCGCCGCACCATCGCGTACAACGAACAGTCATTAACCATTGTCCGTGAGATTGGCGACCGGCTCGACGAAGGTCGGGCCCTGGGCAGTCTAGGCCTAGCCTACTATTCCCTGGGCGAGTATCGCCGCGCCGTCGCGTACCACGAACAGCACTTGACCATTGCCCGCGAGATTGGCGACCGGCTCGGCGAGGCTCACTCTTCGTGGGGTTTGGCTAACTGTTTCGACGCCGCTAATGACAGGCCGCAGGCTATCGCCCACGCTCAGGCGGCGCTAGAGATCTTCACGGCCATCGAATCGCCCAATGGACAAAAAGTGCGCGAGTTGCTAGCGAAGTTGCAACAAGATGAACAATAGCGGCGTGGACAACACAGCGCAACTAGAAACGCCCGGCTCATCACCGGGCGTTTCCTTTCGTTTGCTCCCACCGCTTGATCGAACTATACTTCTCTCATCCCTTCCATCTGCCGTCGGCGATCACCGAAGCAAGGCACGGTCATCATGTCCGACAATCCTCCGTCCGAACTTGCCGAAGTTGGCACCCCAACTACCGTCACTAACGTCAGCAGCGGAGTCGATCTCGACGCACAGCACGACGTCAACATCGGCGGCGATGTCGTTGGCACGATAGAAAAGGGCATTGCACCCCTTCATCACCGTGGGCAAGAATACCCTCTGAATGATTGCGATACTGATCAAGTGTGAGGTAGTGACAGCGCCCCTCTCATTCTGCGCCGTCACCGTGATTAACTTGGTTCCCGACATAGGCCAGGTGAATAAAATAGAGTCGGTGACTAGATTGCTAACATGAATCACAGAGGTTTGATCGGCAGCCTCCCAAACATAGGTAATGGGAACGGTAGCCGTTGGAGGCGAGATCATGGCCGTAAAGATGTGCGAATCACCGATCATGCCAAGGAACGACCCTGCAATCTCGATGTCGGTGAGCATAATCGGAAACCTAATCGAGTGCGTCGCTATCGCCGTGCCAACGCTATTCACCGCCGTGACTGTGATCGTCTTGGTGCCCGAAATCGACCAGGCAAATGAAACGGCATCACTGATCAGATCGCCGGAATGAATGACAGGCAATTGGTCAGTGGCTTCCCACATATAGGTGATGGGAGTTGTAGCGGAGAGCGGCGCGGTTGTCGCCGTAAAGGCATAGGTCGTGTTGAGCACGCCGATCACCGGGCCGGCGATTTCAACGCTATCCGGCGGAACGAAATCGATTACCTCAATGTTGTCGGCAAAAAACTCGAAGGGGCCGCCTTCACCGTTGCTGGCGCGCACATCGATGTACAGGCCAAAGCGACGACGGTCATCGCCCCAGCCGGAATCGTAGGTGGTAGACCCAACAAACTGGCCGTTCAGATAGAACGACAGATTCGTCTTCTGCTGCATCACTTTGAGATTGTGCCATTGTCCCTGATGGAGGGCGACCGGCAGATCGGTAGCAGCAGTCAGTGCCACTCGGGTGCCATTGATAACCTGCACGAATTGCCACTTGGATACAGTGGTGCGCGTTACCGTATCCATCCGCAACTCAAGCAGATAATAGTTCATATTCGGATCCATCGGCGGGTTACCCGATCCGGGAAAGGTGCCGGACGTGGCGTTGAAGACCAGGCTGTAGCGCGCGTCGAGCTGGCCGTTGTACACATAGAAGTCAGCGCTATAGGCAAAGTGAGTGGCTGTGGACAGGCTGACGCCATTCTGGCGCGGACCAGCGCCACCTTTGCCATTCGTGCCATCCAGATGAAGGGTCAGCGCGCCGTCTGGGTCGCCATTGGATACGATGTTCTGATCGTAGGAGCAGCCGGTGCCGCAGCTAGTCGATCGGGCGCCACCCTAGACCAAAAAGTCGGGATCGTCCATCGCGCCCGAACCATAGGTGTAGAAGTACCGCACAAGAGGGCTGGCTATCGAGTCGGGTGCCAGGCCTGAACGTCCAGAAACACCGACGGGCAACGTAACATCAACAACGGCAATTGACTGCGTCGGCTGTGAGACAGCAATGAAGGGCAAGAAGAGCAGCAGGCAGAAGGTCAGACTTAAAACGCAGCATCGAAACAGGCGAGACGCGGTGCGGGTCGTCGGTTGAAGCATGGAGTGCCCCTTTCATAGCCACCGGATAAGAAGAGCCGCCCCCGCACAATAGATCTGTTAACGCTGCCTCAGTATACTGCCATCTTGCTTGCACTGCCAATCACTTCGCAGGGTCACACCATCTCGTTTGCCCCTCACCCCTTTTCGGCATACAATCAAACTCGCACCTTCTTTCATCACTTTATCATTCAGGACACTTCATGCCCGCCAACACGACCGAAATCGAAAAACGCCTGTGGGAGGCCGCCGACGATCTGCGCGCCAATTCCAAGCTGAAATCGTCGGAGTATTCCATGCCCGTGCTGGGGCTGATCTTTCTGCGCTATGCCGATTACAAGTTCGAGTAGGCGGAGAAAGAACTAGCGGGCAAAGCGCCGAGCCGCCGACGTCCGATCGGGAAGGCCGACTATCAGGCGCGCGGCGTATTGTTTCTGCGCACCGAGGCGCGCTTCGCCAATCTCTTGAAATTGCCGGAAGGGGCCAACATCGGCGCCGCCATCAATGCCGCGATGAAGGCCATCGAGGAAGAGAACGAAGACCTGCGCGGGGTGCTGCCGCAGAATTACACCGCGTTCGATAACAGCCTGTTGGTGTCGCTGCTCAAGACGCTGAACTTCGATCTGGCCAATGTCAAGGGCGATGTCTTCGGCAAGATCTACGAATACTTCCTCGGCAAGTTCGCGATGAGCGAAGGCCAGAAGGGCGGCGAGTTCTTCACACCGACGTCGCTGGTCAAGCTGATCGTGGAAGTGATCGAGCCGTATCAGGGCCGCATCCTCGATCCGTTCTCCGGCTCGGGCGGCATGTTCGTGCAGAGCGCGGCTTTCCTGGAACGGCACAAGCGGAATCCCAGCGCGGCGATTGCGTTGTTCGGGCAGGAGAAAGTGGCCGAGACGATGCGCCTGTGCCGCATGAATCTGGCCGTGCACGGCTTGAGCGGCGAGATCAAACAGGGCAACACGTTCTACGACGACGCGCATACCAGCGTGGGCCGCTTCGATTTTGTGATGGCGAATCCGCCCTTCAACGTGGACAAGGTCGATAAAGGAACGGCTGAAGAAAGACCCGCGCTTTCCGCTGAGCCTGCCACGATCGACAATGCCAACTATTTGTGCATCCAGATTTTCTACAGTGCCCTCAACGCGACGGGCCGCACCGGCTTCGTAATGGCGAACTCGGCGAGCGATGCGCGGCTGATAATAACCGCCACCATAATTAACTAAATGTTTGTGTTGACAATTCAGAAATCGCTACTAAGATATAAATAAGCGCCTAGGGCAATGTAACAATGAAGGTACTGATGGAAAGTAAGCGAAAGGAGACTTTCCAATGCCTACATTCAAGATCAAGAATCTGATGATCGATGTTGTTTCGGCCGCACGAGTGCCCGACCTTGATAAGCTCTGCGTGTTCCCAACTAACGTGAACTGCGGGAATATCATCAGCAAATGCTTGAAGTTCCTCTCCTGCGCGATGTTGACGAAAGACGTCCCCTGCGGCCCCTGCACGGTTCTTAACACAAAGTGTGGTATTTACTATGTGACACACTTCTGTGACGGCTGTTCAATCATCAGCCCGATTGTGGCAGAGTGCGCTGGAGTCAGTGTTGAGTGTGCAGGGTCAGACCTCCCCGTAGGCTGTGCTGGCTCAGAGTGGGCGGTCATCGATTTGCGGAAGCTGGTGATAAATCCCGAGTTAATCAAAGAAGTGCAGGCTGAACTTGACGAGGTGCTGAAGGCTGTGGCAGAGCGTGGTGTTGAGATCAACAAGGCAATGGCACCTCAGACTCAAGCGCAGGCCGAAGCGCTCGAGAAGGAATTGACTACCGCCCTGGAAGAGGTCCGGAAGCTGACGGGGAAAGCGAAGAAATAGGGCGTGTCCCGTAGCGGCCCGGATGATCCGATGTAATGTTAGCCCAGGCCCTAGGCGCCAGTGTTGGGCTACGAATCGGGAGAAAGTCGAGATGCCACCTTGTCACAATCAGTGAACCTAAGGAATATTGTGCAATCTCATTTCCGGGCCAATCCTGGATATGAGATTGTTCTTTTTGATCGCCTGCCGGAGACCTATCGGGCACAGCTAGCCTCGCTGCAGACGGACCCGGATTGCTACGGCGTGTTGTGGCCGCGGGTGCCCGGCCTGGTTGCGAAAGCAGTAGATCGGGAGACAGCCTTATTGTTCTTCACAATGCAGCAACCAGGTCCAATTCCAACCTACGTGCGTTCCAGCTTCGGTGAACGTTGCAATCAGGTGATTGCGGAGCTCGTTCTAGATGGGGTGTTGGAAATCGCCCAAGAGCCTGACGGAGAGTTTGTTACGGGCGCGGTGGCTCATCCTCTCATCTTCGAAGCGCGAACGCCGGCCTCTGCTGGGGGTCGTGTCGCCCGGCTCTCGCTAGATGCTATCGAATATGGGCAGGCCCTCGCTATCGAGAGCAGCGCAGAGTTGTCGGCGCGGCTTTACACATACAACATGATACCGGCATCTCCTGCCTGGCATAAGCTGATACCGACGTCTGATGCTGTGCTAGGTTTCCTGAGAATAGATGCTGAAGGACGGAATCGTCGTGTGCTCGACCGCTGGTACACTCACCAATCATCAAACCAGAATGGCACAGGCTGGCGAATATGGCATCTGCGCCGCGGCCTGGAACCGCACAGGGAGACGTGGCGGCCGGCGTACAAGCTCTACATCAGCCCACGGCCTGAGACACTGCCCGAAATCCTCGACGCGATCGTGGGTGAACTAGGTGCCGCCAAGGTAGCCAGTTTCAAGATTGGCCAGGATTTGTTCGGGTTGCTGCGGCCTGACAAGGTTGTGGCGTACTGTGCGGAGTTTGATGAGCTGGCTACATTAGCCGCTCGTTTGCAAAAGACGCTGGCGGGGTGTCCGGCGCAAGGAGTGCCCTTCACTGCCGGAATAGACCCGGCTGGACTGCTCTCCTGGGGAACGGATCCGCCTCGGGAAATACAAGAGTTTGCAGGACTGGAACAAGAGAGCTGGCGTCTGTGGGTGACGAACCACTTGGCTGTTGCGTTGCTGGCGAGTAAGGCACAGTCTGCCGCGATACGGCCATGCAAGTTCGCGTTGGAACGGCTGCGTCTGGATGGAGTGGACACTGAAACGTGGACTCCTAGGCAGGCGATCTGGCAAAGCGAGAGGAGGGGCTGATTGGCACAGATCATCGATCCGCTGGTGTTGCCCACCGATGTTCAATTGGTTCCTGTCGTAGACCTTGCTGAGAGCGTGCGCGAGCATCTGGAATGGGAGGAAGGGGACGTCGCAATTGCACGGCTGCGATCGCGGACGCCCTCGAAGGTGATCAGTGCTGGAACCGCGGCGCTGGTCGAGCAGTTTCGTTCGCCCAAGAAGATGGTTGAGGCAATTATTCGCTACAGCTTAGCGAACGGAACCGATCCCCACGAAACATTGCAAGACGCCTTTCCGATTTTACAACAGTTGATTAA
>JAUQXC010000319.1 GCA_030834825.1 Thermoflexales bacterium | reverse complement strand
CAACCGGGCAGACCTGACCACAGGCGTTGCAAGAGTAGTCACAATAACCCAGGCGTGGAACCAACAGCGGCGTCCACACTCCCTGCAACCCGGCTTGGGTCAACGCGGGTTGCAGGCCATGCGTCGGACAGGCCCGCACGCATTCACCACAGCGAATGCATTGATCGAGCAGATCGTTTTCAATCACGCCCGGCGGCCGAATGAGATGATCGTCCACGCGCTGACGGGTTGCATCGCTCTGAAACAATGCCACACCGCCGATAGCCAACGTTGCTGCGGCCAGAAACTGCCGCCGCGAAGGATCATAGGCCTGGCGTGGCGCCAGCTGGCGGTGCAGCTGAAATGCGATCGTGCTGCGCGGGCAAACGTCGAGGCACTCCAGGCACAGCGTACACTCAGCGGGATCGCTGACGTAGTGCTGCGTCGCATCGATCGTGCCGGTGGGACATACGCTGGTGCACAACGTACAACCCTTGCACTCCTCCGCCACTTCACGACGCAGCCATGCGCCGCGACTGATCCAGCCTAACAAGCCGCCCAGCGGACAGAGATAGCGACACCAGAGACGCGGCGCGATCAGGTTCAGCGCGATAATGCCGACGAACACCGCCCCGAATAGCCACGCATCACGATAATATACCGGCTGGCTCGGGAAGATCGCCGGGCGCAGCCAGCCATCAAGCGCTGAGATGGGGTCCGACAGAAACGGCACGCGGTACAACGTCGTCTCGAGCGAAGTCACGATCTGATCGGCCGCGGGCCACAGGCTGGTGGTGAACGTGCGGATGAAAATCGTCAGCGGATCGAAAATCAACAGCGTCAGGTTGCCCAGCAGCGCCGCCACCAGGATCGCTATCAACAAGCCATACTTGACCGAGCGCCACGAGTTGGAAATCGCCGGCTGCTTGTCGCGCAGAGTCCGCTTGCGCAACGGAATCAGATCGAGCACGGTACCGAGCGGGCACAGCCAGCCGCACCAGGCGCGTCCGGCGATCACGGTCAACAGTAGGGTGAGCAAGACGACCGCCGAGCCGAGCAGAAACGATCGGCTGGAGAGAGACTGCGCCAACACGGTCAGCGGATCGAGCCGCATGAGCAGGTTGACAAGATCGGGCGGCCAACCGCCGCGCCGGGTCATGATCAACAGCGCGATCACGAAGAGCAGCGCCGCGATCTGCACGACCTTGCGCGCGGTGATCCAGCGCCCGAGCGGTTTACGAGCCGACATTGATCTCCTCAATGCGCAGGTTCTTCAGATCGCTGCGGCCCAGGCCGGCCGCCACGCCCGCCATGATGTAAAGCAACTCTTCCGGCTGCATCTCAAACAACGTCGCCGCGTAGCTGTCCGCGGCCACGATGTCAGGACTCGCCACGATCGTGTCCAGCTGCTTCACATCGTCCAGGCTGCCGCCCGTCGGGCCGTTCGCCATGAGCAGGCGTACTGCGTCGATGATGGTGAGCTGGGGTCGAATATGACCGGCGAGATCAGCCAGGTTTTGCCCCAGCATGCCGTGAATCACCTCGCGATCACGGATCACCCCCATGAGATTCTTCATGCCCAGGGTCAGGCGAGCCAGGCCGTGATCCTTGGCAATCGGCACATCGATCACCACGTCGGCCTTGAGAATGTCGTCGTAAATCGCAGCCTGCTTCAACGTGATCGCATTCGGCAGATCGGTGGGCATGAACTTCAGGCGTGACATCACGACCATCTCGCCGCCCGCCGCTTTCACTTGTTCGGCGATGCCGCTGATTTCATACGCTTCTTCTGCCGAACCGCCGAACGGAAAATCCATCACTCGCACGCTGCGCGCGCCTGCTTCGAAGCACATCTTCACCACCGCGCCCACCACCCAAGGGTTGGTCGTCGCGGCGTACTCGTAGGTATGATAGGCCACGCAGATGTTGGGCTTGACGATCACGTTGGCCTCGCGTGGCACAAAGCGCTCCATGCCGCCCAGCGCCGCGATGGCGCGTCGCACCATCGCTTCCGGTTCGCCCGAGCGCGCCACGACGAGATCGGGGGCGCCGGCTGAGGCCGCGGTCGGTTGCGGGCCTGGTTCCATTTGCGTGACGGCGGTTGTAGCCACAGGCGCCTTCATAGGCGGTACCGTGGCGGGTTGCGCAGCGGCACTTGTTGCTGGCGGTGTCCGCGCTTCCGGCGTGCCGCACGCCGTCAAGAACTGATTGAGTGTCACTGCGCTCAGACCGGCTGCCGCACCACGCAGAAATCGCCGTCGATTGATAGGAGTTGTCATGTGAACTTATTCCCTTCCAGATAGAGTTCCCCGCGCGCTTTAGCCTTACACCTTGACTCGCATCACCAATCTTTCCAGATAGCGTGACTTCACCTGCTGCGTTGCCAGCGCTTGTTTGAGCGGCGGCAAGCGCAGAATCACACCCAAGATCGCGCCCATCATCCGATGGCTGAGCAGTGCCTTGTTGTCAAAGATCAGGTCCTGCAAGTTCCCGCGTTCCAGCGCCATCACGACGATACGATGTACGGAGTTCAACGGCGTGATGATGCGCTCGGGGCGTGCCTCCAAGAACAGTCCCTTGGTCGGGCAGACACGCACGCACACGCCGCAGCCCAGGCAGACGTCTTCATTGAGTTTAGTCTTGCGCTTGTTAGGCTTATGCGGATCGTTGGCCGAGACCAGCGTCATCGCTTCCACCGGGCAGAGGTTGGCGCACTTGCCGCAGCCGTTGCAGACCTCATTGACAATACGCGGAATGTAGTTAGTTGAGTGGATTGGCATCAGTGCGCCAAATTTGCGTAAGCCGATCATTGCTTCACAGCAGCAGCCGCAGCAGTTGCAAATGAAGGCTACGCCTTCGCGCACGTTGTCGCCAAACTGCACCAGGTTGAGATCATAGGCCTTCTGCAGGAGATCACGCCCCTCGATCTGATCGACGCGCCGCGCATACTCATGTCGAATCAGCGAATCGGCTGTCCCGCCAAAGGTCAGACAGATATCCAGCGGCTTATCGCAGGCTTGATCGAGATGCTGCTTCTTGTGGCGGCAGTAGCACAAGCTCACGCCCATATGCTCGGCCGTACGAATCACTTCACTGGCACGTTCATAGTCGAGGACTTGTAAGGAGGCCGCGTCCTTTGACCCCCACTCCGCTTCGTTGCGGGGGCCATGGTGCGCCGCACGCTGTTCAAGTGCCGGTTCGTTGACGAACACACGGCCCGGCGGTGTCTCACCATCTAGCAGCAGGGCGCGCATGAAATCTTCTTCGACGGTAACGTATTCGTAATATAACTCGCTCAGCAACTGTTGATCGATGTCGCCGCGCACCCGCATCATGGAAAATTCAAAGAAGCCCGCCATGGGCGGCGGCAAAGCGTAGATCGTGTCGCCCTCCGGTGTGGGCATATCCAGCAAGATCGCGCGCGAGGCCAGACCTTCTAATACGTTGCGCGCTTCAGCCTCGACGATCTGCCAGCTGGCTGCGGCCTGCTTCGCCGTGAAGGGCTTCACGGGCAATTGTGAGACCAACGCTGCCTCACGCTCGCTGAACAGCAGCGCCAGAATCTTGAACAGCAGATCGTTCGGCGGTGCGCCCTGCGGGAAACGATTCAACCGATCGGAGAGTTGCTGGTAAGCTGATTTTGAGGTGAGGTGTGCCATGGGGTCTCCTGTGCCTCACCCCCCAACCCCCTCTCCTGAATCACACAACGATTCAGGAGAGGGGTTGGGGGTGAGTTACTTCCACAACTCTCTCATGAACTTCAGCTTCTCGACATCGTGATACCCCTGCCCGCCTTCGTGGTGGTTGAACTCATATACTTTGATCTGCTTCGATCCGGCATAGTGGTTGTAAGCCGCGAACACGGTGCGAGGCGGACAGACCTCGTCCATGAGGCCGGCTGAGAACAACGCCGTACAGTGCGCACGCGCCGCAAAGTTGAGACCATCGAAGTAAGACAGCGTGTTGAACACCGTTTCGATCTTGGTCCGATGTATCTTGCAGTAGCGGCCAATTTCGTTATAGGGATCGGAATCGACGATCTCCAATGCCGATCGATACGCGCACAAGAATGGCACGTCGGGCATGGCCCCGGCCAGATCGGGCGTCAGGCCGGCGGCCGCCAGCGCAATGCCGCCACCCTGGCTACCGCCCGTAACGACGACGCGGTGGGGATCGACCGCCGGATGCGAGCGGGCTGCTTCGATCGCGCGCACGGCATCCGTGAATACGCGGCGATAATAGTACGTCTGCGGGTCGAGAATGCCGCGCGTCATGAAGCCGGGATACTGCGGGCTTGATCCATCCGGCTCGCGATCGGGCGTATCACCTGAGCGCCACGCGCTGCCCTGTCCGCGCGTATCCATGACGAAGTGCGCATAACCCGCGCTGGCCCACAACAGCCACTCGTGCGGCAGACCGCGCCCGCCGCCATACCCGATGTATTCCACGACGCACGGCAAAGGGCCGCGAGCCGATCGGGGCTGGAAGAACCAACCCTTGATCGGCTGGCCGTCATAGCCGTGGTACGTGACATCATAGGCGGCGATCAATGCCAACCTGGCATCGATTGGCTCAAACGTGGCGTCAAGCGGAAAGGCTCGGGCCGCTTGCAGCGTCTGCTGCCAGAATGAATCGAAATCGGCAGGTTCATGGCGGGGGGGTAGATAAGTTTGGAGTTGCTCCAGCGGCAGATCAAAGAACATGATGGCTCCAGTGCAAGAAACCGGGTTTCTTCACGCAGGGTGTTTCATCACCAGAAGGAAGAAACCCGGTCTCCATGGGATTGACGGCGTTAGAAGGGTACGGCTAACAATCGTTCGAACTCGGCTTTCGACTGCTGTTCGATCACGGCATGCTGGCTCTGCCCGTGCGCGTCCATCGTGACGACGGCCGGGAAGTCCTTCACTTCGATGACCCACATCGCTTCGGGCACGCCAAACGAAAGTTTATGCACACCCAGCACTTTGACCACGGTCTGCGCGATGAGCGACGCCGCGCCGCCGATGGCATGCAGATAGACGCCCGGCGCATCCTGGCAGCCCTGCAAGGTCTTAGGCCCCATGCCGCCTTTGCCGATGACGGCCTTGACGTTGAAGTACCGCATCACATCGGCCTGGTAAGGCTCTTCGCGGATGCTGGTCGTCGGCCCGGCCGCAACAAAGCGATAGTCCTTTGTGTCCAGCCCGGCCACCACCGGCCCACAGTGATAGATCGCGCCGCCATTCAAGAGCGGCTTGATCGCTTCGTAGACTTCCAGATCGTCGTCCTGCGGCTGGCGCGTCTGCCTGACGAACGTTTCGTACAGCCACTTATGCACGGTATCGCGGCCCAGCATCATCACGCCGGACAACGCCACCGGATCGCCTTTGTGCAGATCGAGAATGGCTTCATTACTGATGGGGAGCGTTAGGGTTTTCATTCGTAGCTCACTTCCTCACCGCGCACGGTTAGCTTGCGGTGGCGATGCGCCCAGCACATGTACGAGACGGAGACAAAGAAGCTCGCGGGCAGGCGATGCCGGCCGGTGATCTTCGTCGCCAGCACCGTCGTCTTGCCGCCGAACCCCATCGGGCCGATGCCCAGTTGATTGGATTCGTCGGTCAGGCGCTGTTCGAGTTTAGCCAGGTCGGGATTGGCGTTCTCGTCCGCCAGCGGGCGGAACAGCACTTCCTTCGAGGCGTAATAGGACGAGCCTCGATCGCCGCCAATGGATACGCCCAGGATACCCGGCGCGCAGCCCTGCCCTTGTGCTCTCTGCACCGCATCCAGCACGACTTTGCGCACACCGGACAGATCGCGTCCCGCGCCTAGTTGACTGTTGGGCAGCGAATATTGTGCACCGACGTTTTCGCAGCCGCCGCCTTTCAACATCAATTCGACCGTCAATTCATCGCCCTCGACTTCTTCAAAGTGGATCGTGGGGAAAGCGTCGTCGCCCAGATTGTTGCCACTGTTCTTGTCGGTGAGTGAATCGACGGCATTGGGCCGCAGGTACGACTTCTTCGTCGCGGCGGCAATCGCACTGCGGATTTGCTCGCGCAGCCGGCGCGTGCTCCAACCTTCGGGGTAGCGCACGTAGAAGATGGGCGTGCCCGTATCCTGACAGATGGGCGTGGAATTCTTGCGCGACAGTTCGACGTTATCCAGGATCGTGATCAGCGCGCTCTGCGCAGCCGATCCCCGCTCCTCTCGATCGCGCGCCTGCTCCAAAGACTGTTGCACATCCGGCGACAGATCGGTGGACGTGCGGCGAATCAGCTCGATCAAAGATTCGGTTAAATCTCGCATTGAGTATCTCCTTTCGTAGCCCTTGCCAGCAGTTCATTCGCTGCCCAGGGTCAACAACACGCCAACACCCGGGCCGGTTGCAGCATAGAGTGTATCGTTGTTGGCCCAGTCGAGGCCCTGCATCGGTGACTCTGTGTTAGCACCCAGGATGCCCGACTGAGTGAGGACCGTATTCTCGGCCCCGCTTTGCACATCGCGTATAACCAGGTTCACTTGTTTATCCAGGGTCCGATAGACATAGGCAAGCTTTGAACCATCCGGCGAGAAGCGGGCGTTCGCCGGACTCATAAACTCTCCAGCAGGCTTGAGCGGAACACTCTCACCCTTATTCAAATCAAGTAGCGCAAACCAGGTCACGTTCGATTCTGCTCCATATTGACCTGCGAACATCGGATACCAGACTAAAGCGTAATCACTTTTAGGCGACACATCAGCCAGCGCGGGCGGGCCTATTTTCGGATCAGGCGCCAGCAGCTGCCTGGCATTTTGTCCGTTGCTATCGGCCAGCCATATTCCATTGGCCGGTTCACTCAGTTTCGGGTGAAGAACGGTGTAAACGAGCTTGTTATTGCCCAGCCAGCGCGGGCTATACCAGAGGGCCAGCGGGCCTTGGCTCGTCGCCTCGATGATTTTCTCCGGCGTACCACCTTTTATCGAAAGGCGATAGAGCGAGGTCGAACCAGCAGCGCGATCGCTGCGTGAAAAAATCACCGTTTGACCGTCTGGCGACCAGCCCGGCACTGCGTCCAGCAAGGTGCCCGCTTCTTTGCCCTGCTTCAGGAAACCCCCGGTCACCTCGTCGGGAGTCAGGTTTGTGAGTTGTCCGCCTTCAATGTCCAGCAGCCAGACATCACTTTCCAGCATGAAGCGCATCAAATCCTCGGTGAAGACCAGGCGTTTGCTGTCCGGCGACCAGACTAAGGCCCGCACATCGGGCGAGCCGGTCTGCAGGTCGATGCAGTGTTTGTCCGCCAACGTCTCAACTGCAACGATGCAAATTGCTTTACCTCGAGTGGCGACCAGCCACTGACCATCAGGCGAAAGTGAGATGAGGCGCGTCCCCTCGATCTCGAGCTCACGCTGCGCCGTAACGGTCAGATCGGTCACGGCCTTGGAGGCCGAGGGCGGTGCCGGGATCGCTGGGGCACCGCCGCAGCCCGCCAACAAAGCGAGCGTCAAAACGGTGTAACCCGTCAGGCGATACAGCGCTTTCATGCTTTCTCCAACTCTGCGACAGCGCGATGATGCAGGTTCTTCGCCGCAATGAAGCTCAGACCGTGTTCCGTCAGCGCCCAGGCCGTGCGATTCAGGGCGTTGTGCTTCTCCAGGTAGTTACGCTCCAACAGCGGCATCGATCCGCTTTCAAGCACTTCATCCTTCGCCCGGAAATAGTCAAGAATATCCGACGGATGATCGAGCGTCGGCTCGATGTCGGGATCGCCGCCTTCGTGCTTGGCGGAGATGTTAGGCACGTGCCCGGCCAACTCGATCAGCTCGTCGCGCCGCAGGTAGGGCTGCCGCACGATCGATTTCCACGTCTCGGTGATGTGATGCTCGAAGCGCACGATGCTCTCAAAGTCCAACGCGCGGCGCACTTCGGCGCAGAGCTCGATGGTCTGACGGTTGACGGAGTTGCTGAAGTTGAAACCGATGAGGGGCGACGTTCCATCGGGCCGTGAGAACAACTTCGCCCCGATCAACGTCCACAGCACGGCGAAGGGATTATCATTTCCCATGAACACGGAGATCTTGAATTCGATATCGATGCCCAGTTTGTAGAGCAGGTAGCCGACCAGCACGGTGCCCGGATTGGTATTGAGTACTTGCCGCGTACCGTAAGTCGTGTAGTAATACAGGAACTCGTCCGCCCACTTCAGCGGATAATCGTTCGGCGAGCCGATGCCGGTGAAGTAACCCGTAATCGTGGCAGGGCCGTTGAGGTGGATATTCGATCCATCGGTGCCTTTGGTATCCAGCGTCTCCACGTAGCTGGCGCCGACGATTTGCAGCGCGGCCGCCAGCGCCAGCATGTCGCCCTGATCGGCGGCCGACTCCTTCATGTTACGCACGCGGATGTAACGGCCCGGCATCAACTCTTGATTGGCGATAGCCTGTTTCGCTTCGGCGATCAACCATGGGAAGTACTGCAATGCGCTGATCTCCAGCGTCACCGCGAAGTCGTCGGCAAATTTCAAGGTGTCCGCTTTCGGCCCTAACACCTTGCGGCGATACTCGACTTCGCTGATAAAGGCGCCTTTGTCGCGCTGTTCGATCAGCCAGTCGAGATCGGCGCGATACGGCGATTTGAGCTCAGCCAACTGTTGCAGCAAGTTGGGCAAAGCCCGCGCGGCCTCGGCTTTTCGATTGATCTCCACCGGTCCACCGTATTTCTTTACCACCTCCAGCAAATCGTTGACGATTTTCGTGTCGGGCTTCAACCACAGATCGTTGATCGCCGTGAGAGTTTCAAGCGGGATGAGTAAGCGATCGCGCAAGTTTTCAGTCATGGGATTCCTCTCTGAATAACGGTGACGAGCAAAACGCAACCGGCCCGTTACGGGTTACTCGCTCGCCACCAGCTTTTCGAGTTCCGCCAGTTGATCGTCCTTGATGCCGAACCAGTTCTCGGGCTGTGGGAACTGATGCTCTTGCACTTCGGCCACATACTGCTTCAGGCCGTCGAGGATCACCTCGCCCGCCTTACCGAAGACCTTGGCCATCTTGGGCGTGAAGCGCGGATACAGGCCGAACATGTCGTGGAAGATCAACAGTTGGCCGTGGGCGTGCGGCCCGGAGCCGAGCGAAATGATCGGGATATGAGCGCGCTCCGTGATGAGCTTCTGCACGCGATCGGGGATCATCTCGAACAAGATCGAGAACGCGCCGGCCTCCTCCAGAATCTTGGCATCTTCGACGATGCGCGCCGCCTGCTCGGCGCCTTTGCCCTGCACCTTGAAGCCGCCCAGGGCCGAAACGCTCTGCGGCGTCAGCCCCAAGTGACCCATCACCGGAATACCCGCGTCGGCGATGGCCTTCACACGCGAGGCCATCTGCCGTCCGCCTTCCAATTTCACGGAATCGCAACCGGTCTCGGCCATGAAGCGGCCCGCGTTGCGCACCGCCGTCTCATCGGACGGCTGATAGCTCATATAGGGCATGTCGCCGATCAGCCAACTCGGCGGCGAGCCGCGCCGCACGGCGGCGGTGTGGCGCATCATATCGTCCATCGTGACGGGCAGCGTACCCTCGTAGCCCAGCATCGTCATGCCCAGCGAATCGCCCGTCAGCACCATATCGATGCCGGCCTTCTCGACGAGATAGGCCATCGCGTAATCGTAACAGGTGATCATCGTGATGGGCACACCATCGTTCATCTTCTTGAACAGATCGGGCAACGTGATCTTCTTGCGTTCAGCCATGCTACTCTCCTTTCAGGGTGTGGGTTGAAAACCTGACTGGTGGGCCATCAGCTCACGGCCATTCACCGAGCAACCGGCCCACCAGTCAGGTGTTGGGCACATGCCTAGTGTCAGGCTTTTTGGCAGCAAAGTCAATGAGAGGGCGTCATGTTTTTAGGTGACAAATGTCCAGACCTCACCCCCGGCCCCTCTCCTGACGATGACGCCAAGCGGCCCACCGACGCGACGCGTCGGGTATGGGCAAAGCACATCGTTAGGAGAGGGGAGAAGTGGCCTCGACTATCTTGCGGAGTACGTCTGGCAAGTGTCGCTCGACTTCCTCGTTGGTGAAGCGCAAGATGCGAACACCGCGTTGTGCCAGAAACTCGGAGCGCTCGGCATCATGTGCCGCCCGTTCAGGATCAAGGTGAACGTCACCATCGACTTCTACCGCCAATTGATGCTCAACACAAAACAAGTCGAGAATGAATTGTCCGTAAGGGTGCTGCCGCCGAAACTGGAGGCCCGCCAACTGCCGCTTGCGTAATGCTGCCCAAAGCCGCACTTCAGCCGGAGTCTGTTCCCGGCGCAGCTTTCGCGCTCGATCAACTACCGCCCGCGTTGTTTTACCCCGCACAGGCTGAGCCATGGCGTGGCACTTTCTCCCCTCTCCTGCCCCGCGTTGTTTGCGGGTGTAGGAGAGGGGTTGGGGGTGAGGTCAATATACTTCCGGCACAAAGGTCTGATCCGTCATGGGTGGACGGACGTAGCCCTTATCATCCTGGCGCGGCGGCAATTTGATCTGCTCCGGCGTCAGATCCTTGTACGGAATCTGGCTGAGCAAATGCGCAATGACGTTCAAGCGCGCGCGTTTCTTATCGTCGGCAGTAACCACATTCCACGGCGATTGCTTGACGTCGGTGTAGGCGAACATGGTGTCTTTGGCGCGCGAATACTCCACCCACTTCGATCGGCTTTCCAGATCCATCGGGCTGAGCTTCCAGCGCTTGGTCGGATCGTCGAGGCGCGCCTGGAATCGCCGTTCCTGCTCGTCGTCGCTGACCGAGAACCAGTACTTGATCAGGATAATGCCCGCCCGGATCAGCATCTTCTCGAATTCGGGGCACGCGCGCAGGAACTCTTGATACTCCTCCTCGGTGCAGAAGCCCATTACGCGTTCCACGCCCGCGCGGTTGTACCAACTCCGATCGAACAGGACCATTTCCCCGGCGGCGGGCAGATGCGGCACGTAACGCTGGAAGTACCACTGCGTCTTCTCGCGTTCCGTGGGCGTGCCCAGGGCGACCACGCGCGCATAGCGCGGATTCAGGCACATCGTAATCGTCTTGATCGCGCCGCCCTTCCCCGCCGCGTCGCGCCCCTCGAAGAGGATGACCATCTTCAGCCCCTGCGCCTTGATCCACTCCTGCATCTTCACCAACTCGATCTGGAGTTTGGCGAGTTCCTGTTCGTAGTCCTTCTTCTTCATCTTCTCGCGCTGGACACGCCCTGCGGGTGCGTCCGTCTTCTTCGCGTCGAGGTCTTTCACAGCGACGACGGCTTCTTTGTCCTTGCTGTTGTGCTTTTGTTTCCTGGGTTTTTCATCACGCTGCTTGGACTTGTCTTTGGGTTTGGTTTTTTTGGACATGGGGGCCTCCTGGGTGAACGCTGAAGGCGACAAACAAGAAGACCCGTCGGATAAACGGGTCTTAGCGCCTTATCATTGTGGGCGATTGATACGCAGCAACTGTCCTGCAGGATTGACTGATGTTGCAATGGCGAGATGGATCCGTTGTGCCAGAGCCGCAAAATCCGGATCATAAGTACAGACGACGATCCCGGCATGATCGGGCTGTTCTTCATGCAAGCGGACAAAATGACGACGATTCAACGTCACCACAATCCGCTGCTCGCCTCGCGCAAAATTCAGCACTGCTTCATCGGATAATGCCTGATTTGCTCGACCAGTTTCTTGAATGGTCAAGACATCATGTCCCAACTGCCGCAGTTCATCGACGACCGGCAGGGGGAAGTTTTCATTTGAGTAGAGCCGCGCCATGTTCAGGCTGCCTCGTTGTCACGAATCTGCTGCTCGATCTCGTCTTTGTGCGCACGTGCATACGCCCACGCATTGGCAAGGTCCTCTGCACGCAAAGCCGGATAGGCGTGCAGCAGGTCAGCCTCGCTGGTCCCCAATTCACGCGCACGCACCAGTAGCCACACCGGGATGCGCGTCCGCACGATGCACGGCTCGCCGCCACTAACCCCTGGCGTGCCCTCAATGCCCGGATACGCCTCACCGAGATCGCGCGCCACCCATTGCAAGACCTGGGCCTTTTCAGCGCGGGTCAAACGGGAGAGATATTTTTCAGCATCTTGCAGCAAGGACATGGCACATCACCTACTTTTGCTGAACCACTCTTGGCTTATCAGAATTATAGCACTGCTCAAAGTAAGGGTGGAGCTTCTGAACGGCAACAGAGATGGACCTCGGATAAACGACTGCACCAGCCACACCTTCATTTATTCGCTGCCTATTCGTTGCCTCTTGCTAAAACACAACAAATCACCGAACAAACCGCGTCTCTTCCTTGCCTCATTGTATGCCGAAATGCCGCCAAAGGCCAAACACTCACCTATCCGCGTTTCGGCCAGAAGATATTCCGCCCGAAGATGACCAGCAGCGTCCCCACAATCCACGCTCCACCTAACAGGATTAACACCACCCAACTCGTCGTGTCAGCGCCTTCGATTACAAACAAATACGTGGCCGATTCATCTTCAACAAACGCATTGATCTGATCGGCCAGTTCCTGCTTAGCCTCGCGATCGTGCGACCAACCGGCCGAAACGGGAGCCAGCGTATAGACCGTGTCCGAACTCAGGCCTACCCGGTAAAAGCACCCGTCCGAGCAGTCATCCTTGGCTAGTTCAGCCCCGCGCAGATCGTTAATGGCGGTGCGCTCGTAGGGA
>JAUQXC010000318.1 GCA_030834825.1 Thermoflexales bacterium | reverse complement strand
CTTACACCTGACCATCCAAACAGATTTGATCAGTGTGGACGGCTTGGCTTTTTCACCGGATGGAAAGACTTTGGCCTCAGGGGGACTCGTTTCAACCATCTCACTCTGGGACGTCGCCACCGGCCAGCAGCTGCGCACGCTTGAGACGCCCACCTGGATCACGAGCCTGGCCTTTTCGCCCGACGGTAAACGGTTGGCTGCCGGCGGTGTAAATGATGACACGATCATGATCTGGGATGCCGCCAGTGGCGAGCGCTTGAGATTTTTTACAAACCAGCTCAACCAGGTTGGCAGCCTCGCTTATTCGCCTGATGGCCGCTGGTTGGTCACTGGCGAAGTTGACGCAGTACGCGTTTGGGACGCCGCTAACGGAAAGGAGCTGTGGGTGCTCGACGATTATCAGACGACGGTGCAAGGATTGGCATTCACCCCCGATGAAAACTTGTTGGCCGCAGGCTATTGGAATAACCAGATCAAATTATGGGACGTCGCCCGTGGACGCACGATGCGAACGATTGTTCCCGAAGACGATTTTACCAAACATTTGACTGACATCGCGCTCTCGCCCGATGGAAAACTCTTGGCAGCGGTTCCCCTGGAGAAATGGATTTTGATGTGGCACATGCCAGAAGGCACTCCAGCAGAAACCCTGCAGCTTGATAACCCAACGAGGGTGGCCTTCTCGCCCGATGGACGATGGCTGGCAGCGGGCATGTATAACAGTCGAGTGAAGATCCTGGATGCGGTCACCCGTGAAGAATTAAGCACGCTTCATGAAGGGTCCGGACAAATCTACGGGTTGGCCTTCTCACCGGATAGCCGGCTGATCGCCTCGGGAGGGACGAGGGGACGGGTGACAGTGTGGGAAGTTGCCAGCGAGCGCAAACTATGGCTGCAGGAGGCGCATAGCATCGATGCCCAGGCCGTGATCTTCTCGCCCGATAGTAAATGGCTGATCTCGGGCGGAGGGGGCCGTCAGCAGATAAAAGTATGGGACGCAGTTACCGGGGATAACCTCTGGACATCAGAAAACCTGCGCAGCCCGGTAAAAAGCGTGGCCCTTTCACCGGATGGAACATTGCTGGCTTCAGGATCGAGTGATGGCACGATCCGCTTGTGGGAGGTGGCTCGCTGGCACCAGCTGCACGTCTTCAGTGGGCATACCCAGCGCGTACAATGTTTGAGATTCTCGGCGGATGGGAGATGGTTAATCTCTGGCGGAGCGGATGGCACGATCCGGTTATGGGGAATCAGCCCCGGGTAGCGAATGTTCAAGACCCATTCAAATTTTCACATCTGATGCTTCGGGGGTACAATCCCGTGTTGGGATACACCTTTGTACGTCTCAAGCTCGCATGATCGGATAGAGTTTAGCTTTCGGTAGTCGCGCTAGACAATTGTATACACGGCACAGTAAGTGTTCTCCTCAGGAGGTGGCCATGGGTGCAGCAACGAACGGCGCAGCGCGTCCAATAGGACGGGGGCGCCGTTATATTTTGCACGGTGCACCCTGTCAGCGAAACTATCGTCCGATCATCTGGCGGAATTAGCACATACGTGGAGGTTGATCATGAGTCGGAAATTGCTCTTGCCGCTTGTTCTGGCGTTCAGTGCTCAGGCAGTGATTCTGCTCCTGCTCCAGCCCCCGGTATGGGGCACAAACCTGGCACCGCCGTGGTGCGTGAATCCTGGCGGTACCGGCGGTTGCTATGCGCGCATTCAGGAGGCCATTGATGCCGCCTCCTCTGGAACCGTCATTGACGTAGCTACAGGAACCTACACCGAGCATCTTGTGATGAAAGATGGCGTCTCGATTCATGGCCAGGGCTGGCTGAGCACCACCATCCATGGCGGCCATTCCGGCCCCACGCCCACCGTCTACATGTTAAACATCTGGGCCGGCACGGTCCTATCGGGTGTACACGTCACGGGCGGTGGCACCGGCATCACTGCCACGTCCACGCAAGAGGGCGGCTGCATCGCCATCTGGTATGCGGCACCGACGATCATCAATACCCTGGTCAAAGGTTGCACTGCCCGGAATGGTGGCGGTGTCTTTGTTCGGAATAGCTCGCCCACGTTCGACAACGTGTCCGCTTGGTGGAATGAGGCGCAACAACGCGGCGGCGGATACTACATTGATGGCACCGGTCTGGTCACGCTCACCGATAGTTCCCTCTTCGCCGGCACCAATGGCACCCTCGTGTTTAACACGGCCGGCTGGGACGGGGGCGGGATGTCTCTTTCCGGGATAACCGCCACGATCATGGGCCTGCGAGTCTGGTACAACACCGCGCAGGGCAACGGCGGCGGGGTAGAGCTCACCAATGCACCCAACCAGGTCTTGTTCGCATTGAATCAGATCAACCAGAACTCGGCCACCAACGGCGGAGGAGTGGACGCTTACAATGCCACCCGGCTCCTCTGGGGTTTGAATGGAGTAGATAGAAATACGGCCAAACACTCGGGCGGCGGTGCACAGTTTTCCCAGTCCGCGGGGCTAATCCAGTCAAATTGGTTCAGGACCAACACCGC
>JAUQXC010000317.1 GCA_030834825.1 Thermoflexales bacterium | reverse complement strand
TCGCAGCGCCTTGAGCCTGGCCTGATACTCCACGGTGTGAATGTTGAACACCGTCATCAAGTCGGCGTCTTCGTTGTTGTCGCGATAGTACCCCGGCCGGCGCCCCACCACCTCGAAGCCATACTTGCGATACAGATTCTGCGCCACCGTGTTGGACACGCGCACTTCCAGCGTGACCTCGTGTGCGCCCAGTTCGCTGCTGCGCTCGATCATCGCCAACAGCATCAACTCGCCGATGCCGTACCCGCGCCACTGCTCATCGGAAGCGATGGTGCTGATGTGCGCCTCGTCGATCACAATCCAGAATCCACCATAGCCCACAATCGGCGCTTTCACTTCACGCTTGAACAAGCCACGCTTCAAGAAGCGCTCCCACCACGAGGCAGGCCGGCGCGCCGAACGATCGTCCACGCGCCGTGCTACAAAGTAGTGAGCGTTGTAATTGTCCAAAATCTCGTGCCGGTAGGTGTAGTCCGACCAGGGCAGTGTAAACGACTTGCGCTCGATGGCCATGACCTGCGGCACATCGTCCCACTGCATCGGCTCTACCCGATACGGCGGCACACTTTCGATCATGCCATCACCTTTTGATCCGGTGCCAGATAGATCGGCTGAAGTGTCGCCGGATCATCGATCTGACCGGCTTGAATTCGCTCCCACGCGATCTCCGCCAGAAATCCAGCGCGGCGCAAGGAGAAAGCCGGGGGCAAGAGCTGCACCCGATCGCCTAAGCGCTGCTGCACGGTTTTTTGTTCGCCTTCGGAGAGTTCGCCGCACAAAGTCGTTGCCGTGGTCCAGTCTGCGCCGATCACATCCGCCGTCGTCAGACTGAAATCGCCGTCCTGCTGCCACGCATCCTCTTTGACGTAGCGTGCCGCGATCCAACGCCCGCGCCCGGCGCGCACCACCACCACTAACGGCGGTGGGCACCACCTCACTGCGTATGCGAGGATGTCCGTCGAGCGTACACCCACCAGCGGAATGTTGCGCGCCAGCGCCAGACCTTTCGCCGCGGCCACGCCCACGCGCACACCCGTAAACGAGCCGGGGCCGATGGCAACGGCGAGCCCGCTGAGCTGATCGATCGACACGTTGATCTGATCCAATAGCTCCACGATGCGCGGCATCAGTTCCACCGTGTGATGGTCGCTGGTGTCCCAGGTAAACTCTGCGCGCACCACGTAACCGTCATGCACAGCCAACCCCGCACTACGTGTCGCGGTATCAATGGCTAGAATCAAAATTCTACTCCTCTCCCTCTCCCTCCCTCTCCTGAATTCAGGAGAGGGCTGGGGTGAGGGTGGGTGAGGTCACACCCCAAACGCGCTCTTCTTGAACGCGTTCAATAATTCCAGATGAAAATCATCCGACGCTCTAAACGACAGACGGCGGCGTGTGTCGTCCAGAAATTCCAATTTGATCCACAATCGATCGGGCGGCAGCAGTGACGGCGCGCGATCCGGCCACTCAATTAAAACGCTGGCCGTCGAATCCATCAGATCCGTCAGGCCCAGCATCCACGCTTCGATTTCCTGCTCGATGCGATAAAGATCAACATGATACAGACGGGCTTTGTCGGGCATCCGGCGCAGCTCGTGAATCAGCGTGAATGTCGGGCTGGTCAGATCGTCGGTCGCCCCCCACCCACGTCCAATGCCCTGCGCCAGGCACGTCTTGCCGGCGCCCAGATTGCCGTCCAGGCAAATCACCTCGCCGCCGCGCAACAGCTTGCCCAGGCGCTCGCCGAGTCGGGCTGTCTGACTTGGACTGCCGCTGACAAATTCCACTACGTTAGGATCAAGAATCGGCATACCGCTATCTTTCTCGCAAAATGCGTCGAGATTATACCGCGTTTCAGTGATCTAGGACGAGCTTGAAAGTCCACCAGCCGTCCTTCATCCGCCACCATCAGCTTGGGTAGTCAAAGCGGTTGAAACGTGTTACACTCTTCCCACTTCGAAGCCGTATGCGTTATCTGATTATCTCCGACATTCATGCCAATCTCGCCGCGCTCAACGCTGTCATCGCCGACGCCGGAACGTTCGATCGCATCTGGTGCCTGGGCGACCTCACCGGCTATGGCCCTGATCCCAACGAGTGTCTCGACCGGCTGCGCGAATTTCCGCTGACCAGCCTGGCCGGCAATCACGACTGGGCGGTGCTGGGCAAGCTCAATCTGGAGGAATTCAACCGTGATGCGCGTGCCGCCTGCCTGTGGACGCGCCAGCAGCTCACGGCGGCAAATCATGCATTTCTGGCGGCGCTGCCGGTGCTGGTCAAAGAAGAAGGTTACACGTTGGTCCACGCCAGCCCCAGTGAGCCGGTGGAAGAATATGTGCTGGATGCTTTAACGGCCGAGTACAACTTTAGCCATTTCGACACACCCGTCTGCTTACTGGGTCATAGTCATTGGCCGGTGGCCTTTATGCAGCCGGAAGATGCCACGGGCTTGTGTGTGCAAGTGCGTGCACCCTATTTCCAGCCGTTCAAATTCAACGGCGGCAAATGGATCATCAATCCGGGCAGTGTGGGCCAGCCACGCGATGGCAATCCTGACGCCTCGTATGCGATCCTGGAAGTGGAAGAGGGTCAATGGGAATATCGGCGCGTGGCTTATCCGGTGGAAGAGACCCAGCGCAAGATGAGGCACCACCGGCTGCCGCTCCGGTTGATCGAGCGTTTGACGCATGGACACTGAGCAATCCCACTCCGCTGCCCATACCCGGCGTCCTGGGGAGGCGCGCTGCGGGGACTACGTGAGCAATTAACCATGAACAACGATAAAGTGCAGTGCGTGATATTGGCAGCCGGACAGGGCACACGCATGAAGTCAGAGCGGCCCAAGGTCCTGCATCCCATCGCGGGTAAGCCAATGGTGCAATATGCGATCGAGGCCGCTTACTCGATCGGATCACGGCGGCCCATCGTCGTAATCGGCCACGGCGCAGAGCAAGTGCAGCACGCGCTTGGCGATCACGTCGACACCGTGCGGCAAATCCCCCAACAGGGCACCGGCCACGCCTTGTTGCAAGCCCGCTCGAAACTCGATCCGGCCGCTGAGCTGGTACTGGTGTTGTATGGCGATACACCCTTTCTGAGTGCCGCAACCATTCAGCGCCTGCTGGACACGCATCTCGCCGCCGGAGCCGTCCTGAGTCTGGTGACTTTCACACCGGACGATCCAGCGCTATACGGCCGCATCATACGTGACGCCGGCGGACGCCTGCTGGATATCGTGGAGTACAAAGAAGCGACGCCGGAACAACGCGCCCTGCGCGAAGTGAACTCCGGCATTTTTTGCTATCAGACACAGTGGTTGTTGGCGCATTTGGAACAGCTGCAACCACGCGCCGGTCACGGCGAGTATTACCTGACCGATCTGGTGAACCTCGCCGCCCAGGAGCAAGCTAAAACAGCTACCTGTTCGTGTGATGAGGCCGAAGTGTTGGGCATCAACGATCGGGCGCAGTTGGCCGCGGCGGAGCGGTGGATGCGCGAGAAGATCAATCTGCGCCTGATGCTGAGCGGTGTGACGCTGATCGATCCCGCGACGACGTATGTTGAAGCGCAGGTGACGATCGAACCGGACACAGTGATCTATCCCGGCACCCACATTCAAGGCGCGACAATCATCGGACGTGAGTGCACGCTTGGGCCGAATACGATCATCGAGGATTCGCGGATTGGTAATCGAGTGGAGATCGTGGCCTCCCTGGTCGAGGGCGCCACGATCGAGGATGATGTGGACATCGGACCCTTCTCGCATCTGCGCCCAGGCACGCATCTGGACGAAGGCGTGCACATCGGCAACTTTGCCGAGGTGAAGGACAGCCGACTGGGTCCCGGCACTAAGCAGGGGCACTTTAGCTATCTGGGCAATGCGACGATTGGGGCCAACGTCAACATCGGCGCGGGCACGATCACCTGCAACTACGACGGCCAACGCAAGCATCCCACCACGATCGGCGCTAACACGTTCATCGGCAGCGACACGCTGCTGGTGGCTCCCGTCAACATCGGCCATGATGCCGGAACCGGTGCAGGAGCGGTGGTCACGCATGACGTCGCGGATCATGAATTGGTGTACGGCGTGCCGGCCAGACCGAAAGTGAAAAAGAACCGTGAAGCGTGATTCGCTTTTCAGTCTTCCTTAGCAAACTATGGACGCTACTCTTTCAGAGCTTTTCTTCCTCGCTGTGCTGATCGCGATCAACGGCTTTTTCTCGGCGTCGGAGATTGCGGTGATCAGCGTCCCCAAACTGCACCTGAAACAGTTGATTGAAGAGGGCAACAAGACGGCGCAAGTCCTGTTCAATCTCGCCGACGATTCCAGCCGCTTCCTGGCGACCATTCAAATCGGCGTCACGTTGATGGGCTTCCTCGCCTCGGCCACCGCGGCCATCCGCTTAGGTTCAGGTCTGGCCGATCTGATCAAACGCATTCCTCTGGCGGGCATTGAGAACTTGGCCGAAGGCCTGGCGGTGGCCCTCATCACGATGATCCTGACGCTGGTAACGCTGATTTTTGGCGAGCTCGTCCCGAAGTCGATTGGGTTAGCTCACAGTGAGCGGATCGCGTTGGCCGTGGCCCGCCCGATCGATTTCATGGCCCGCCTGGCCGGGCCGCTGGTGCGCTTCCTGGTGTGGAGCACCAACCTCATCGCCAAACCCTTCGGCGGGCGGCCCCGGCGCGGCATGCCCATCGTCACCGAAGAAGAAATCAAGACACTGGTGGATGCCGGCGAAGAAGGCGGCGTGATCGAGGAAGAAGAGAAAGAGATGATCTACTCGATCTTCGAGTTCGGCGACACCGTGGCGCGCGAGGTCATGGTGCCACGCATGGACGTGCTGGCCATCGACATCGAAACGCCGCTGCTGGAAGCCATGGAAGCCGTGATCAACCACAATCATTCACGGGTGCCGGTCTATCAAAACAGCGTGGATAATATCGTGGGCATCCTGTACGCGAAGGACATGTTGAAAGTTCTGCACGAAAGAGGCCGCGTGGGCGCAAATGAGGTGCGCGTGGCTGATTTGCTCCGGCCCGCAGCCTTCACGCCGGAAAGCAAGCGGGTCAACGAACTCTTCGAGGAAATGCAGAAGCGCCGCATCCACATGGCCATCGTCATCGATGAGTATGGCGGGACGGCCGGCATCGTCACGATTGAAGATATCCTGGAAGAGATCGTCGGCGAGATCCAAGATGAATATGATCAGGCCGAGGAATTGGAAATTCAAGCGGTTGGCGAAAACGAGTGGTCGATCAACGCCCGCGCCAATTTAGGTGACATTAACGCTGCGTTGCACGTCCACTTTCCGGTTGACGAGGCCGATACGCTGGGCGGCTTCATCTACATGCAGCTCGGCAAAGTGCCCCTGCCGGGCGACGAAGTGCGCTACGAGAATGTTTTACTGAAAGTGGTCAACGTGGCCGGACGACGGATTGGCAAAGTGAAAGTGCAAGTGCTGGAAAGTGAACCGGTTGAGGGGAAGAAAGAAGAAGACTAAAGCGCGAGATGTGAGGCACAAGATAAACTTTGCGCCTGGCGTTTACGCTTTACGCCTCAGGAGCCCACATGAAACCCACCGAGTTGATTGATCTGGCGAAGCAGGCGCGTAAGAAAGCTTATGCGCCGTACTCCCGTTACAAAGTCGGAGCGGCGCTGCTCGGCAGATCAGGCACCGTCTACACCGGTTGCAACGTCGAGAATGCCTCTTACGGCCATACCGTCTGCGCCGAGCGTACGGCGGTACTGAAGGCCGTCTCGGAAGGCGAGACGGAGTTTGAAGCGATTGCCGTGATCACGAAAAACGGCGGATCGCCCTGCGGCGCGTGCCGCCAGGTGCTGAGCGAGTTCGCACCGCAGATGACGGTCTACATCGCGGACAAGAACGGCGCGTATCGCACGACGACGCTGGAGAAACTGCTGCCCGATTCGTTCACGCCCGCGCACCTTGAGGCAGCAGACAAGGAAAAAGGAAACAAGTAGACGAACGACGTCATTGCGAGTCGCCAAAGGCGGCGACACGTGCACCGCACCCGCTCAGCGCGGCGGACAGGGCGAAACGGCGTGCGGTTGCAGTGCAGGTGAGCAATCTCCCCTCACGACAATAAGATTGCTTCGTCGGCCTATGGCCTCCTCGCAATGACGATGCCTTGTTTGCTCATTTGTCATTTGGAATTGGTCTTTGGATCGCAGCCGGCTCTATCGCATTGAAGCCATCGTCATGCACCGATCGGATGTAGGTGAAGCCGACCGGTTGTTGACGGTTCTGGCGCGCGAGCGCGGCAAGCTGCGGCTCAATGCCAAAGGCGCGCGTAAAGTCGGCAGCCGCAAGTCGGGCCACGTCGAGTTGTTTGTGCGATCGAAGATGTTGATCGCCAAAGGGCGCGGCGACATCGACATCGTCTCGCAAGTGGAAACCATCGACGCCTATCGCGGCCTGCGGGAAGATCTGACCCGCTCGACCTACGCGCACTATGCCGTGGAGTTGATCGACGCCTTTGCGGAAGAGGGCAGCGAGCAGCCGGAGTTGTTCGATCTGCTGGCCGAGGCGTTGAAGTGGATCGAAACGACGAACAACCTGCCCTTGACGGCGCGTTACTTCGAATTGCAGCTGCTGACCCTGGCCGGCTTTCAACCGCAAGTGTTCTTCTGCGCCGGTAAAGGCGAACCGCTCCAGGAAATTGCGCCGGATGAGTTTTATGGCTGGAGCCCGGCCTCCGGCGGCGTGTTGTGCCCCACGCATGCGGCAGACCGATCGGATTCCTCACGCCTGTCGCTCAACGCCCTCAAAGTGCTGCGCCACGCTCTGCGCAGCGATTACACGGCCTTTACCGCACTGACACTCCGCGAGACCGTCCTCAGCGAAATTGAGCAAGTCATGTTAAGATACGTCCAATTTGTGCTGGAACGAAAAGTCCGCTCGGTGGAGTTTCTCAACCTCCTCCGGCGGGAAAATACGCTTTAGCTGGTGGTTGAATTATCGTTCAAGAAGATCGATTGTCCGCCCACAGATATCGCCACGAGCACCGTCATCCCAGCAGATCAACCCAACGATGTTGATTAGAGCGCTCTACCCATTACGACTATCTAAGGTAACACAATGAAACCAGTACGGCTGCCTGCCTATACGCTTGCCACATTGATCGTCCTCATCTGGCTAGGCACTCTGCTGCGCGTCTGGCAATTAGGGCTGATCCCGCCCGGGCTGAATTTCGACGAAGCAAAGTACGGGACAGATGCGCTGAGCATCCTGGCAGGTCAGGGCTTTCCGGGGTTTCCGGCCAACTTCGGGCGTGAACCGTTGTTTAGTTTCGTCACAGCCGGTTTCTTCATGGCGTTTGGCGTGTCGCCGTGGGCTGTTCGACTCGTGTCGGCCGCCGCCGGCATCTTGACGCTCCCGGCGGTGTATATCCTAGCCCGACGGCTCTTTCAAGGGCAGCCTGATCGCCGTCGAGAAGCATTGTCGTTGTTGGCAGCCTTCATGCTGGCCGTGCTGCCGTGGCATTACAGCATCAGCCGGATGGCGTTTCGAGCGATTCTCGTGCCTTTGTTCAGCACGCTGGCGTTTTATTGCCTGTGGCGTGGGCTACAAACACAGCAGCGCCGCTGGATTGTGACAGCCGGCGTGTTCACCGGCATGAGCCTGCACACTTATCAGGCAGCCCGCTTAGTGCCTTTCCTGGTCGTGATCGCTCTCGGTTTATTCGCACTGCGCTATTGCTACCGATTCACGTGGCTGGTGAAGCAAACCTTGCTTGTCGGCGTTGTCGCGCTGCTGGTGTTCATGCCCCTGGGTTATTACTTCTTGACGCATCCCGGCGCCTTCCTGGAGCGCGCCGCGCAAGCCAACGTCGCGCGAGACGCCAGCGGGCCAGAAGCTAAAATCGCCATCATCGCCCAAAATTCGCAATTGGTCCTGGGCATGTTCACTTTCGGCGGCGATCAAGATCCGCGCTTCAATATCCGGGGGCGGCCTATACTGGATCCGATTTTAGCCATCCTGTTTGTGCTCGGCCTGATCATTAGCTTGCGGCGTGTGCGCCAACCGGAGTATGCCTTCATTCTGATCTGGCTGTTAGTAATGCTCGTGCCTTCGATACTGGCCGATTTTGCGCCCAGCTTCAAGCGGACGGTCGGCTCCATCCCACCGACCGTATTTTTGATCGCAGTGGGAACTGGCGGCGTGTGGCAAGCCATCACCTGGCTCCTACAGCGCAGGAGGTTACAGCTGCACCCGATCGGTGGGAGGTCGAGTGCGGTTGTGCGAACAGCCGCGGCGGTATTAGCAGCCGCTATCGCCGTCTCGACAGGTACCAACGCTAACAGTTATTTCGGCGAATGGGGGCGGGCTGACAAGCTCTACACGGCTTTCGATACCGGCCTAGTCACGACCGGTCATTACGTGCAGACACTGCCACCGGACGAGCGTGTTTATCTTTCGCCTGTCGCTGCCGATTATCCCGGCTTTGTCGTCGGATCACTAGATCGAAAGAATGTGCGCAGCTTCGATGGTCGGCGCTGCACAGTGTTGCCTGATCGACCGGCTACCGCTACGACCTATGTTTTGTTGGTGGCGGAGCCGGCCCGCCGCGATCGCCGATCGGAAGGTGTCTTAGCGACGTTCTATCCGCCACTTACTTTTGTGGCACAGGATTCTGATCGGGACCTACCCTTCTTCAAAGCCTTCCGGCTGCCGGCAGCTTCGTCGCCGGTACTTACTGCCATGCAGCCGGTATCGGCAACGTTTGGCGATGCGATCGATTTGCTGGGGTATGATCCGGGCAATGCAGTGTGGCAGACTGGGCAGACGGCGCAACTCACAATCTATTGGCGGAGTCGCCGCTCACTGGAATTCAACTACGTACTATTTGTGCATGTGACCCCTGTTGCTGATCCAGCGGGTGCGCCGCTCGTCCAAGACGATCGCCAGCCATGTGATGGCTCATATCCGACGACGGTCTGGACGACCGATGAGATTGTCGCCGAGTTCAGAAAGTTGGACATCTCGCCC
>JAUQXC010000316.1 GCA_030834825.1 Thermoflexales bacterium | reverse complement strand
TATCGCGCTTGAGGATGCTGACCTGCCGCTCCAACGGCTCCACCGATAACGGAGCAATCTCGCTAATGGACTTATTGACCGGGCTGCCGTTGCCCAGCGACTTGCGGACAATCTCGCCTAATGTGTCCAGTCCAAACGGCTTTTTGAGCAGGGCCGTGACTGACAGGGCCAGTGCTGTTTTCTCAATGTCGCGAGTGCTGTAGCCGGTGACGACGATGACTTTGGTCTCAGGATAAGTCTGGCGTAGATAACGGGCCAGGTCCAGGCCGTTCAGTCCCGGCATCCGCACGTCTGTGATCACCAAATCAGGCGTACGGCGCGAAATCTCAGCCAGCGCTTCATCGGCGGTAGAGACCCCTTGGGCGCAATCGGTGATGCCCAGAGCGCTAAGACCGTCACAGATGAAGGCGCGTGTATGCGGTTCATCATCAACCACGAGGATATGTGCGGGATTCATCGTTTATCTCCTTGGTCGCCACCAGACAGTTGGTACGCACCAGCCGTCGACCTAAAAACGGCAATCGTAGAGTACCATAAAGACTACTAGATAGACTTTCTGTTACATTGCAGATGTATTGCGAAACGCTTGCCCGGAAGCAAAAACCGGGTCTCTGCAAGGAAACCCGGTTTCGTGGGGTGAGTGGATTATTGAGAGCGAGGGTGGCTGGTCAGCATGTACCCGGCCGACCGGATGGTCAGAAGACGTTCGGGCTCGGCGGCATCCATCTCAATTTTTTGGCGCAGACGGTGAATATGAACACGCATGATGGGACGGGCGGCGTTCTCGGTGGTGTCATAGCCATGGACGGCCTTGACCAGGTCCCGACAGCTCACCACCCGCTCGGCATTTCTGATGAAATAGGCCAGCGTATCGAACTCGGTGGGCGTCAGATCCAAAATCCGATCGTCCAATTTGGCCTCGCGGCGGTGCAAGTCGGCCGTCAGGTTACCTGCTGTCAAGATAGGGCTGCTGGGGTTGGAGGCTTGGGTGGGGGCGACCGGGGCCGGTGCGCCGGCCTTAAAGGCTTCTACGGTTTGCTCCATCAAATCGACCAGATTCTGCCGCCGCATGAACTCTTGGCGTTTAGTCAGGCCGCGCTCCACTACTTCGATGATGGTTTTAGGTTGAGCGGGCTTCAGCACATAATCAAACGCGCCCTGTCGCAAAGCGCGAATGGCCGAATCGATGGTCGCATGAGCGGTGAGCAAAATGCAGATCGTACCGGGTGCATGCTGCTGCACATACTCCAACACCTGCAAGCCGCTGACGCCCGGCATCTTCACGTCGAGGATGATCAAGTCAAATGTCGTCTGCTGGATCTGTGTCAGCGCTTCACTGCCATCGGCCGCCGTGGCCGTGTTGGCTCCTCGCAGTGAGAAGATCTCAGACAGCGACAAGCGCGTGGTGCGTTCATCGTCGACGATCAGAATGTGTGCACCTTGCAACATAGTTATCTCTCCATCACGCTGTTTAGATCTGCGCGGCATCCAGGGATTCGTCTACCGCTGGTTCTGCGCGCGGCAGGCGAATGGTAAACAAGGTTCCGCGCCCTACTTCACTTTCCACTTGCAGACTGCCACCCTGCCGCTCGATGATGGTGTAGCTAATGGCCAGCCCCAAGCCAGTGCCTTCTTCCTTGGTGGTGTAGAACGGCTCGAAGATATGGGCCAGAACTTCAGGCGGAATGCCTTCACCGGTATCGTGGAAAAGAAGCTCAATCATTCCATCTCGTGGCTTGGCGTCAATCTGCAAAGTGCCGCCGTTTTCCATCGCTTCGGCCGCATTCATGATCAGATTCAGGCAGACCTGGCCCAGCTGATCGGCCGGCGACTGTACGATCAGTGGTTCGTCGGGGTAGTGGAGAATGGTTTCGATTTGATTGTAGCGCAGCTTCTGATCGGCCAGCGCCAGGACCCGATCGAGCACCGCACGTATATTGGCCGTCAACTGGCCGCCTCGCGCTGGTCGGTAAAAATCGAGCATGCTTTGGACCAAAATGCTCAACCGTTCCACTTCTTCGCGGGCCATCTTTAAATAATCGGCTTGACGATCTTCCGGCAGGGAAAATTCCAGCACCAGGTGCAGGCAGTTCTGAATGGCCTGCAAGGGATTGTTGATCTCGTGGGCCAATGACATGGCGAGCCGGCCCGTCGCTGCCAGTTTCTCCGATTGGACCAGCTGGGCGTAGGAACGTTCGATCTCATGCGCGCGGCGCTGCGCCACTTCGTACAATGAGGCGCGTTCCACCGCGACCCCAATTTGCTGGCCGATGGCCGCCAGGAGTTGAACGTTGGCATGATCGATCGGCCGTGGTTCACGCCAAGCCATGGCCAGGCCGCCTTGCACCACATCATGCCCCCACAAGGGGACGGCGGCAAAGGCGCCGATCTGCATCTCGGCCCAAACGGCTGCCGTTTTTTGATCGAGCTGGCTGGTATCCGGCAGCACATGTACGGCTCGTGCGCTAATCGCGCGTGCCACGAAGTCGGATGCGGCCAGATTGCCCGCGCCCAAGGGTATGCCATCGGACGGCTCGTGATGCGCCCAGACGGCGGGAGTGGTCCCGTCGCCGTTCAAATAGATGCAGCCGCCGCCATAATCAAACTGCGGTTGCAACACCATCAGTGCAACGTCAAGCACGTCTTGAATCTCCAATGATTGACTGAGCGCCGCCGAGATGGCATGCAGCGCGCTCAATTCGCGATTGTGGCGGCGAACTTCTTCGGTGAGCTGTGTTTCACGCGCATACAGGCGCGCATTGTCGATGGCCGCAGCTGCCGTGGGGGCTAACATATCCAGCACCCGCATGTCGGCGGCCGTAAACGGGCCGTGACGCTTGTTAATGACTTCCATGACGCCGATGAAGCGTTCTTTCACGCGCAAGGGCGTGGCAATGAGCCGTTGCGTCGTGAGGCCGGTGGTGTGATCGACATCTTCATAAAAGCTGGCGCTGTGCTGCGCGTCGTCGACGAGCAGCGAACGACCTTCGCGCAAGGCCTGCCCGGCCACGCCGGCGCCGGCCGGCAGGCGCAGGTTCATGACCAGATCTGCCCTGGCACCGACCGCTGCTACAAACTCCAGCTGGTGGTTGGCCTCATCCAGCAGCAGCACTGATCCGGCTTCGGCTTGCAACATGCCGACCGCCGCTTCCATGATCACGCGCAGCACTTTCGTGAGATCGAGCGTAGAGGTCAGCATGCGGCCAATGTCATACAGGATCGACAGCTCTTCAGCGCGATGTTGGGCTTCTTCATACAAGCGCGCATTGGTCATGGCCGCACTGATCTGTTCCGCTACCGTGCTGATCAATGTAATCTCAGTGGCCTCGAATTTATCGATCGCACGGCTGGCCAGCGTCAGCAGGCCGGTGAGTTCACCGCGCTCGTGCAGCGGCACTGTGACAATGACCTGAATTCCCAAAGCCTTGAGCAGCAGGTCGATTTGCCCGTCGGTCGCGTCGACGGCTTCGCGGAGGATCTCCAGATCGCTGCTGTACCAGCGCGCCACCGCACTGGGACCGGGCAGGCGTTGGACCTCGGTTTCAGACAGACCGTGAGCAGTGCGCAGGAAGGCCTGCCGTTCGTGGACGGCGTGTACCGCACCGTATTCGACATCCATCACTTCCAGCAGCGCGTGTAGTGCCTCTGCCAGAGTGTTGCTGAGCTGCAACGATTGATTCAGGCGGGCGGCGATGAGGTTTAACGCGGCCAGCTCTTGCGAGCGTCGCCAGGTGGCAGCTTCCACGGCTTTACGATGCGTAATATCGCGGATGGTGCCCTGCACGCCAGCCGGGTGGCCTTCACGATTGTAAATGGTGGTCCAGGCCAGCGTGCCCCAGCGCAGCTCGCTGTCGGCGCGCCGGATGCGGAACTCCAAATCGCTGCCTTCGGGCTGATCGCGGAGGTGGGCATGCCATTCATTCAACCGTCGGGCATCATCGGGATGCACGAAACACGCAAAAGGCATTGGATCGGCCAGCAGAGCTTCAGGCGGATAGCCGGTTAGCGTTTCGCTCATTGGGCTGATGTAGGTGAGTTGATCATGGGTGTCCAACGCAAAGAGCAAGTCGCGCGCAGTTTCCACCAGCAACCGATAGCGACTTTGTGCTTCTGCCAGGTCGCGTTGTGTGCGTCGGATGCGTAGACCGGCTTGCAGGCGGGCCATCAATTCGCGTGAGCTGAACGGCTTGGTGAGGTAATCGTCGGCGCCGGCATCCAGGCCTTGGACCAACTGTTCGGTCTTGCCCAGCGCCGTGACCATGATAATGGGCACATACAAGCGTTGTTGATCGGCGCGCACCCGGCGGCAGACGGCCAGGCCGTCAAGTTGGCCGGGCAGCATCACATCCAACAGGATCAGATCGATCTCGGTATGTTGTTGATAGAGTTGCAGTGCCACTTCGCCGGTGCTGGCGCGCAAGAGCGTCATGTTGTTGCGCGTCAGGATCATCTCCAGCATATCCATCTGGAGCGGATCGTCTTCGACGACGAGGAGGGTAGCAATGGGCATAAGGACCTCAGTTGCCGTTGATTATATCATTACCAAACCTCGAAGCAAAAAGAACGCCATTCTGCGCGCCCCGTGCGTCTTGCCAAAAATTGACTTGCCTTGACGGCATGATAGAATACCTGCACCTTATTTGTTACGCGCGAGGGCCATGACCGTCTCTACTCTTGCCACCCCCATGATCGATCCCAGCTCTGAGCTGGCCGATGTGCTGGATGCGATTCTGCGCGACTTGGGCCAGGTGGTGCACTACGATCAAGTCCGCATCTTGTTGCTGCCGTCTGTGTTGGACTTTCAAAAGGGTGCCAGCGCGGAAGAGGAGGAAGAGGAAGCCACGCTGTTGATTACCGTGCGCGAAAGCGGCGCGCCGGGCACGTTACAAGGCTCGTTAGAGCCGGCTCCGTTGGGGCGTTATCCGCTGAACCGTCTCTTGATGACCTCGCAAAAGCCGATTGTGATTTCAGATACCCGCCTGAATGAGTTATGGGTCACCACCCCCACCCATACCTGGGAAGTTCGTTCTTGGATCGGTGCGCCGCTCGTGGTGAAAGGTGAGTCGATCGGGGTGTTGGCCGTGCATAGCTTAATGCCCAACGCCTACAACGAGCGCGATGGCATCATCGTTTTTGCTTTTGCCAGCCAGGCAGCCGAGTCGATCGATAAAGTGCGGCTGCTCGATCAGGCGCAGAATCGGCTGCATGCCATGATGGCGTTGTATGAAGCTTCGCTGGACGTATTGGGACATTCGCCCGAACCCGATCGTTTGTTGCAGACCCTGGTGCGCCGCGCCGTCGATCTGCTGCGCGCCGAAGCGGGTGGCATCTACCTGGTCGATCCGGATCGAGCGTCGCTGCGGCTGGCCATTACGCACGGCTTCGTAGATGCCTATCGTGGTGTGGGCATCAAGATCGGTGCTGGCCTGGTGGGCCGCGTGTTTCAATCGAGCCAGCCGCAGATCGTCAACGACTATCAACATTGGCCCTACAAGACCACGCCCTTCAGCGAGGATGCGCGCTTTTCGGCACTCTTGGGTGTTCCGTTGCGCTGGGAGAGCGGGGTGCTGGGTGTCCTGGAAATTTGCGCCAACACCTTGGTGCGGAAGTTTAGCGTGGAAGATCGCTGGCTGGCTGAGCTGTTTGCCAACCAGGTCTCTATGGCGATGAGCAACGCACGTTTGATCGAGCAGAGCCGCCGTCGTCTGGCTGAACTGACCGCGCTGCGCGATGTGAGCCTGCAGATGACCTCCACCCTGGAACTTGATCGTGTGCTGGATGCAATTTGCGCCAACGTGATGAGTCTGACGGCGGCGGAAGACACCCATATCTACCTTTACGATGTCGAGGCCGACGCCTTTACTAAATCGGTGGCGTTGTGGCGATCGGGGTTGCGCAAGCCGGCGGCTTCACAGCGGCCACACGCCGAGCTAATCGATCGGGTGCGACGCAGCGGCCGCCCCATCGTGATCGACAATGCGCTGGAACATGAAATCTATGCGACGCCGGAAGCCGCTCAGTGGGGCATCAAATCAATTGCCGGATTTCCCTTGAAGCGCGCTGGCGCTGTGTTAGGCGCGTTCACGGTGTCCTATCTGGTGGTCCATCGCTTTGGTGAAGATGAGTTGCGCGTGTTGAATCTGCTGGCTAATCAAGCCTCCATTGCCATCGACAATGCCTTGTCTTATCAGAAACTGCAGGCCGCTCTGCTTGAACAAGAACGTACCCAGCAGGCGTTGATCCAATCCGAGAGTCTGGCGGCTGTTGGGCAGCTGGTGGCCGGCGTAGCGCACGAGTTGAACAATCCGCTGGCCAGTGTCAGCAGCTTGATCCAATCGGCGCTGGAAACGATGGGGCTGCCCTATCAACCGATTACCGATTCGGGTGCGGCGCTGCCCATCATTCGGCCTGATTCTGTGCCGCCGTTGAGCGTCGTGGATGTGATCGAGGTGGCCGATGATTTGGCTTTCAGCCTGAAAGAACTGCGTCGGGCCAAGAGCATTGTGAGTTCGTTGCTGGACCTGTCGCGCCAGTCCCAGTCTTATACCGAAGAGGTGAGCTTGACCGTAGTCTGTCAGGACGCGTTGCGGATCCTGCATAACCGCCTCAAACTGCTGCCCGTCGAGACAGTGGAGCATTATCAAGACGATCTGCCTCGGGTACGCGGCAATTTTGCCAATCTGGGGCAGGTCGCTCTGAATATGATTCAGAATGCGGTCGATGCTTTTGAGCGGAAGCCGGGCCGGATCGAAATCGGCACGGGTGCGGATCTGCCGCGTGGCATCGTCTGGTTCTACGTCAGAGACAATGGTCCCGGCATTCCCACAGACGTGCTGCCCAATATTTTTAATCCATTCTATACCACCAAAGGCGTGGGGGTCGGCACGGGGCTGGGCCTGTACATTTCCTACGAGATTGTGAAGAAGCACGGCGGCGAGATCGTCGTTGAAACAGCGCCCGGCCAGGGGACTCTGTTCCGGGTGGAACTGCCCCTCATTGCCGAGACGGGGTAAGTGGATTTCGCTCTGAGATAAGGGATAGCGTATAATTGACACGGAGGTTGGGTATGAATGGGCTGCTCGTCGTCGACGATGAGGAGGGCGTGCGCCGTGCTGTGCAGAAAGCGCTGGGCAAGGAAAGCTATGAGATCTTCCTGGCTCCCAACGGTAGTGAAGCGATCGCCATTGTCAAAGAACACTCAGCCGAGATCACCATCTGCATCAGCGACTTCAAGATGCCCGGTCTGGACGGCTTGCAAACGTTGGCCGCCATTGGCAACATTAATCCCGACATCACGCGCATCATGCTGACCGGCTATGCCACGTTGGAGGGCGCCATTGCGGCGACTAACGAAGGCATTGATGGGTTCCTGACCAAGCCCTTCGACAATGTCGAGCTGCGGGCCAAGGTGCGCGAGTGCTTTGTGCGCAAGCGCCTGAAGCAATTTGTGTCCATGCAAGTGCTCCAGGAGCTACAGACCAATCCGGGACATTTAACGCCGCGTAAACAAGCGGCCACTCTCCTGTTCATTGATATTCGCGGCTTCACGGCGCTGACAGAGAAGCACGATCCCCAGGAGTGGGCGCTGTTCTTGAGCGACAATTATTTCGGTCCGTTGGGCGAGATTGTCTTTCAAAACAACGGCACGCTGGACAAGCATATCGGCGATGGCATCATGGCCATCTACGGTGCGCCGATTGCGGCTCATGATGATGCGCTGCGTGCGGTGCGGTCGGCGGTGGAGATGCGCGCCAAGATGCAAGAGATTAATGCCCACTACGAACCGGACTTTCGACTGCCGATTGCGATCGGGGTTCACAGCGGTGAGGTGGTCGTCGGGATGTTTGGCTCGGCGCGCAAGCGCGAATACACGGCCTTGGGTCACACTGTCAACGTAGCGGCCCGGCTAGAGCAGATGGCGGCATCCAATCAAATCTTGATTTCATCGCAGACTTACGAACTGGTTCGACCGCGGGTGGAAGTGGCGCGGTTAGAGCCGATCATGGTAAAGGGACTCACCGAACCGCTGCAGGTGTACAACGTTTTGTGCATGACCTGAACGCACAAAGGATTTCTTCATGTCGCTTGAAAATGATCCATTTGACACTCAACCTGCGCCACTGCCGACGCAGCCGTCGCCTGAATTGGAGCCGCAGCCGCTAGAACAATACGCTGACATCTCTGCTCCCCCGCAGCCAGAGGGTCCGCGTGTACCCATCGCCGTGTGGATCGGCTTGGGGATTTTGGGCATCGCCTTGTGCATCGCGGTGATCTTGTTGCTGATCTTGTTGACGCAAGGCGGTGGGGGGGGGCCGGCTCAACCCACGTTGACGCCGACACCTGTCCAGCCAACGGTGGCGGCCATTCCTGATGTTACTTCGGGTGGCACACTGGTAACTTTGCAAGGGAGCCACCTGCGGCCTAACGACCTGATGGTCTTCTACCTGCGTGATCCTGCCAAGCCTACCGACCCGATCCTGAAAATTGGTAGCGTGCAGACCGACCCGGCTGGACGTTTCGCCTGGTCGTTTACCTATCCCGCTGATCCGCGTTGGGCGTTGATTCCGAATGCGAGTGTGATC
>JAUQXC010000315.1 GCA_030834825.1 Thermoflexales bacterium | reverse complement strand
AAGACGCTTCAGTCGTCATTCTTTGACTCACTCAACGAACAATTCACGCAGAAGCCGAACTGGCAAGTGGCGCTGGATGGCGTGGCTTACGCCGACAATCCCAGTTTTGAAGGCTTCTTCCCCAACTACAACGAATCGCTGAACCGGACGCGGACATTTTACAATCTGATCATTACCACGGCTAAGCTAGATCTGGATGCCGAGATCGCCAAATTGAAGACTGAGCTACAGGCGATCTTCGACAAGCAGTAGACGAACGTTTTCAAGGAGTGAGACATCTCACTCGCACTGAAGCGATCCGGGGCGGCTGGTCACCATTGGCCACCCCGGATCACGTTAGGCCGTCAGCAGGAGGACGTTCCTATGTTCTCAGAATTATCCCGCCCGCAAAAGATTCGCTTCACAAAATTGTCGCCGCTGGCCCGCAAGGAAGCGCGGATCGGGCTACTGTTTCTCTTACCGTGGATCATCGGGTTTCTGGCTTTCACGCTGATCCCGCTGGTGGCGTCCCTCGTGTTTAGCTTGCTCAATTTGACGCTGACGCAGCCGGAGCCGCTCAAGTTCATTGGCTTAGAGAACTATCAAACGTTGCTCAGCGATTCGCAGATATGGTCCTCGCTACTGGTGACGGTGAAGTTCGCGGCACTCGCCCTGCCGATCGGTCTGGCTATCCCCATCCTGCTTGCACTTTTGATCAACAGCAAGTACCTTAAGGGTCGGGCCATCTTTCGAACCTTGTTCTACGCGCCCGCCATTGTGCCTTTTGTGGCAGCCATCTATGCCTGGAATGGCATGTTGAACCCGGATACCGGCTGGGTTAATCGGCTGCTCCAAGCGCTCGGCGTTCAGGAGCCTCCCACTTGGGTGAACGATCCCAACACGGTCTATCTGGCGCTCGTGATCATCGGGCTGTGGGGCGTCGGGAACAGTATGGTGCTCTACCTGGCGGGTCTGCAGGGCGTCCCCAGCGAGCTCTATGACGCCGCTCAAGTGGACGGCGCTGGCTGGTGGGCGACTCTGCGAAATGTGACGCTGCCGATGATTTCACCCGTGATCATGTACGACATGACCCTGGCGACGATCGGGCTGTTCCAATATTTCCTCGTACCGCTCGTCATCAATAGTGGCACCGGCGCGCCAGGCAACGCCACCATGTTTTTTAACCTGTACTTATATAAGACGTTCTTCGCCTACGGAAACATGGGCTATGGCGCTTCGCTGGCCTGGTTGTTGTTCGCCGTCATCCTGGTGGCAACCGTGATCCTGTTCAAATCACAAAAGTACTGGGTGTACTATGCCGGCGAGAGCCGGTAAGGAGTAAGCGCGATGGCCCTCCAAACACTTAATCCGAGTGCCCGTTCCCTGAGACGTTCCCGGGTGCTGAAAGATTTTCTAAAGAGTACCGCCGTGACGTTCCTTGCTGCTGCAATCCTCATAGCGTTCTTGTTGCCGTTCGCCTACATGCTCTTCTCCTCGCTTAAGACCAAAGAGCAAATGAGCGAGCTCGGCACACCCTTGTGGCCGGCCGATGCGTCCACCTTTACGTATAAGGACGCCGAATACGATGTGTACCGGGTGCCGACCGAACAGGGGCTGCGAGACCTGGCCCTGTTCAAAAAGGGCCTCACGGCCAGTACTTTCATTGATCCCGCTAATCCCGAGGCCGAACCAATCCGTTGGACCGGTTCCTGGCGCGCTCTGCCTCGCTCCAACTGGAAGTTAGCGCCGCATTGGGAAAACTTCATGACCGCTTGGAAGCAAATCAATTTTCCCCGCATGTTTGGGAATACGTTGTTCTATGCAGTTATGACGCTGATTGGCATGCTCTTTTCCTGCACCCTGGTGGCCTATGGCTTCGCGCGTTTTCGTATCCCGGGTAAGGACATTCTTTTCACTATCCTGCTTGCCACCGTCTTCCTACCGGCAACGGTCACCGTCATTCCCACGTATACTTTTTTTACAAAGATTGGCTGGGTGGGAACGTGGTTGCCCCTCATCGTGCCGACTTTCTTTGCGAATGCCTTTGACGTGTTTTTGCTGCGGCAGTTCTTCTTGACCATCCCACGGGAAATGGACGAGGCCGCGATGCTCGACGGCGCCGGGCCGCTGAAGATCCTGACTTCGATCATCTTGCCGCAAGCGATGCCGGCCTTGATTGCAGTGAGCGTCTTCCACATCGTTTGGGCCTGGAATGATTTCTTCGGCCCGTTCATTTATCTGACCAACCGGCCAGAGCTGCAACCCATCTCGGTCGGTCTGCAAAAGTTCAATAGCATCCATAACACGAATCCGAATCTAACGCAGGCGACGTCACTCCTGGCGTTGTTGGCTCCACTGTTGCTGTACTTTGTTGCCCAGCGCGTCTTCGTGCGCGGTATCGTGATTACCGGCGTGGAGAAGTGAGACGTCACACGTAGCCTCTCGCGGCGGCGGTTGTGGTGCTATGGATACGCTCGAACTGTCCCTCATGTCATACGATGCTTTCACAGCGGGTCTGTCCGATCTGCTGGCCGAGTTTGAGGCACGCTACCACGTACACGTGCATGTGACGCTGCTGTCCTGGGAAAATGCCTGGACGCAAGTGGTGAAGTACGCGTTATACGGCGATGCACCTGCGGTCTCGGAAGTGGGTTCGACCTGGGTGGCCAGCCTGGCGACGATGAATGCGCTGCGGCCTTTCACCTCTCAAGAAGTAACGGCGCTGGGCGGCGAGTCGGCTTTTCTGGCCGCAGCCTGGCAGAGTGGAATGCTACAACATGATCCCACCTTGTGGGCGATACCCTGGCTGGCTGAGACGCGCGTCATTTTTTATCGGCGCGATCTGTTGGAAAAAGCGGGCGTGGATGAATCGACGGCTTTTCACACACCCGATCGGCTGGTGGACACCCTGAAACGACTTCAGGCTGCCGGCGTCGCAAATCCGTGGTGTGTGCCCACGCAACCCACGATCACGACATTTCACAACGTGGCCAGTTGGGTGTGGGGCGCCGGCGGCGATTTTGTAGATCACGAGCAACGCCGTGTCTTGTTCGATCAGGACGCGGCGCGGGCCGGCCTGCGGTCCTACTACGAGCTCCAGCGTTTCTTGCCACCCACTCAACGCGCGCTGGATGCGTACACGTCTGACGATTTATTTTTCGCTGGTCAGGCTGCGGCTACGCTCAGCGGGCCTTGGCTATTGGTGGCCTCGGACGCGCCGCTTGATCCGCAGCTAGCCACGCGCATTGGCGTGGCCCTGCCGCCCGGTGATCCGCTGGTTAGTGAATCGCACCTGGTGATCTGGAAAAGCATCTCGCCGCGCCTCGAACGACTGGGCGTCGAATTAGTGCGCTTCCTGACCGGAAGAAAATCTCAGCTCAAGTGCAGCCGGCAGGTGGGCCTGTTACCCGTGCGCAACGAAGTGTTGTGTGCGCCGCCGTTTTCAATCGAGCCGTCTTACCAGATGCTAAGCCGGGGCCTGCAAACAGGCCGTTCGTTTCCGGCGATGCGCCTGTGGGGTCTCATCGAAGATCGGTTGGTGCCGGCTCTGGGCAACCTCTGGCAGAAAGTGCTGGCTGTGCCTACCCCCGCCCTCGATACGATCATCCGGGCGGAATTGGAGCCGCTGGCACAGCGCTTAAATCGAACCTTGAACATGAGCCAGCACAGGTAACCCCTGAGCGACAAAATTCGTTGGGCTTGAAAGGAATGGAACACAATGAAGATAACCGTGATTGGTAGCGGGTCCACTTATACCCCCGAACTCATCAATGGATTTTTGGCGCGCACGGCGCAGCTGCCCGTGAAAGAGTTGTGGTTAATGGACGTCGATCCGCAGCGTTTGCACATCGTCGGCGGCTTTGCCCAGCGCATGGTCGCCGCGCATGGCGCACCGTTCAAAGTGGTGTTGACGGCGAATCAACGCGAGGCCGTGCGGGACGCCTCGTATGTCTGTACGCAATTGCGCGTGGGCATGATGGAGGCGCGCCGCAACGACGAATATTTGGGGCTGCGGCACGGCCTCATTGGGCAGGAGACCACCGGGGTGGGCGGCATGGCGAAAGCGCTGCGCACGATCCCGGTGCTGCTCAGCATTGCCCAAGACATGCGAGAAGTGGCGCGCCCCGGCGCGCTGTTGGTGAACTTCACGAACCCGTCTGGCCTGGTCACCGAAGCACTGTTTCGCTATGCGCCCGAGGTGCCTGCCGTGGGTGTGTGCAATGCGCCGTTCAATATGAAGATGACCACGCTGCAGCGGCTGGAAAAGATGACGGGGCAGTCGATCGATCCCGCGCGCGTCGAATTGAATACGCTGGGCCTCAATCACTTGACGTGGCATCGCGGCTTCACGCTGGATGGTGAGGACGTCTGGCCGCGCGTGCTGGAAGATTATCTGAACGAACTGCGCGCGGCAGCAGAACCGGAATATGATCCGCGTCTGATCGAATCACTACGGGCGATTCCGAATTACTACCTGGAATATTTCTATACTCCCGATCGTAAGCTGGCCGAGCAAAAGAAGTGGCCGCCCTCGCGGGCCGAGCAGGTGCTAGAGATTGAAGAAAGCCTGCTGCGGCAGTACGCCGAACCCGATCGGACTGAGCCGCCCACCGATCTACTGAAACGCGGCGGCGCGTATTATTCCACCGTGGCGACGCAGTTGTTGAACGCGCATTACAACGATCTGGGCGAAACGCACGTGGCGAATGTGCGGCACAACGGCGCGGTGCCGGGTTGGCCGATCGAGTGGGTGTTAGAATTACCGTGCAAAGTCGATCGGGCCGGAGTCCAGCCGTTACCCACTGAGCCGCTGCCGCCCGTCAGCTTCGGCTTGCTGGCGCAGATTAAGATGTATGAACTGCTCACCGTCGAAGCCGCCGTGCACGGCGATCGCAACGCGGCCTATCAGGCCCTGCTCGCGCATCCCCTCGGCCCGCAAGGCGATCAGGTGCAGACCGTGTTGGAGGATCTCTTGCAAACAAACAGGGTATACTTGCCTCAATTCTTCAAATGAAAAGTGATGCGTGAATAACCCTGAGTGACTATTCACGCGTCATGCATCACTCACCACCTATCATGACTCATTACTTTCTTGGCGCCGATGTCGGTTCGACTAAAACGCATGTCGTCATCGCCGACGGATCCGGTCGGGTCCTGGGCTTGGGTGACGGCGGGCCGGGCAATCCCGATAACGTGGGCTACGAGGGACTGCGCCACACGCTGGAGCTCGCCACCCGAGCGGCGGTGCAGCAAGCCGGCGTCGCGCTCGATCAGATCGCGGGCGCGGGTTTTGGCGTGTCCGGCCTCGATTATTCTTCGCAGCGAGCGCCCACCCTTCAAGCGATCGACGTGCTGGGATTGCGCGCACCGCTCGAGGCGGTGAATGATGCCCTGATCGGTTTGGTGGCGGGGACGTGTGACGGCTGGGGCATCGCCGTCGTATCGGGCACGGGTTGTAATTGTTGGGGTTGGGATCGCCAGCGGCGGCAGGGGCAAGTCACCGGCGGCGGTTGGCAGATGGGCGAGTATGCCGGTTCCATCGAGCTGGCCTATCGCGCTGTGCAGTTGGTGGCTTATGCGTGGACGCGGCGGGGACCGGCCACACAATTGACTCCGGCGTTGATTCATTACACCGGCGCGACCGATGTGGTCGATCTGCTACACGGCTTGACGTCGGGTCGCCTGCACATCGACGCGGCTGTGGCCCCGCTGATCTTTGAAGTGGCGGCGCAAGGCGATGCCGTGGCGCTCGAGCTGATTCACTGGGCCGGGCGAGAGCTGGGCGAATTGGCGAAAGCGGTCATTCGCCAGTTGAACTTTGAAGCTCTGGAATTCGACGTGGTGTTGTTGGGCAGTATGTTCAATGGCGGAACGTTGTTGAGCGATCCCTTGCGTGATTCAATTGGCGAGCTCGCGCCACGGGCGCGGTTCGTGCGCTTGCGCACCCTGCCCGTCGTCGGCGCGGTGCTGCTGGGCATGGAGCAGGCGCAATGGCCCATCACGCCGGAGATTCGATCGGAATTGCAGCGGACGGCGGTAAAACGTGAGGCATGAGGGACACGATGACCTTGAACAGATTCAGCGCGGTTTGTGGTTTGCTGATCCTTCTTCTCGCTTCCTGCACGACCATGACACCGACCGTGACCTCGACTCCGGGGGTGGCGGTCACGCCGACTGTTGTACCAACCCTGACACCGATCGCTACGGCGACCGCCACAGCGCGCGCCCAGCCGACAGTCCTTCCAACGATGACCTCCATGCCTGAGAAGTCTTTTCGCATCATCGGTTATGCGGCTGAATGGGAGGGGCAGATCAATCCGGCGCAGCTGCCCTACCTGACGCACGTCAACTATGCCTTCCTGCTGCCTAACGCCGATGGTTCGGTCAACGACATCGCCAACCCGTGGATCCTGGAAGACCTCGTCGCACAGGCGCACGCACAGAATGTAAAAGTGTTGATCTCAATCGGTGGCTGGGGGCTTGATCAGGAATTCAAGCAACTCGCCGTGTTGCCTGCCTCACGGCAGCGCTTCGTGCAGGCCGTCGTCGATTTTGTACAGCAGTATCGTCTCGACGGCGCAGATGTCGATTGGGAGTATCCTGAGGCCAACCGCCCTTCGGCCGATGACTTCACGACGTTGCTGCGCGAACTGCGCGCACAGTTGCCGCCCGATAAGTTGTTGACCGCGGCGGTGGCCGTGGGCGAAAACGCCGACGGGGTTCAACCGGCTGTGTTCGATCTGGTGGACTTTCTCAACATCATGGCCTACGACGGACCGGGACAGCATCACTCTTCGTATGAATTTGCGGAAGAGGCGTTGACCTATTGGCAGCAGCGCGGCCTGTCGCAGAACAAGACGGTGTTAGGCGTGCCGTTTTACAGCCGCCCCGGCGAAGCCCCCTATCGTAAATTGGTGGCGGCTAATCCTGCTGCCGCGCAAGCGGATGAGATCGATTACTATGGCATGACCGCCTACTACAACGGCCTTCCAACGATGCAGAAGAAAACGGCGCTGGCCAAACGGCTGGGTGCGGGGCTGATGATTTGGACGATCGCTTCCGATACACTTGATGAAACATCTTTGCTGAAAGCGATCGATCGGGCCGCTCAGTAGAGCGGTCAGATTTCACTAGACGATCTATTCGCCCCTTTTGACGGGGATGGCTCAGGTGGCGCGCCTGTCGATCGCGTGCGGAAAACCTGCCAGGTCTCTTTTCGACATTGCGCTCCACTCGCATCTCGCGTAAGATGGCCACGCTAGCGCGCACGTGATCTTTGCAAAATTTCAGTCGCAGCTTATATTTGGCCACCCAAAACCATGCCCTCACTCGCCCCTCAACGCAACTTGTGGACGCTGCGCCTGTATTACTTTCTGCTGATCGGCGGCGGCGGGTTTCTCTTTCCATTCATCAACCTGTTCTACACACAGCAAGGTCTCAGTGGCACCGAGATCGGCCTGCTGTCCACGGTGGCCTCGCTCGTGGCGTTGATCGCCGCGCCGTGGTGGGGGCGGCGCAGCGATGTGACCTCACACCCGCGCCGCTTGCTGCAATTCGGCCTGCTCGCCACCTCGTTGTGCATGCTGGCCCTAAGCCAGCAAACGATCTTCGTGTGGATGGCCGTCATCGTCACCTTTGATGCCTTGCTCGGCGTGAATGTTGCGCCGCTCTCCGATGTGGTGGCGCTGGCCGTAACCAAACAGGGCCGCGCGGGCTTTGGCAGTGTGCGCCTGTGGGGGTCGCTCGGCTGGGCGGTGACGGCGCTGCTGGGCGGCTGGTTGATCGAGCAGACAGGTCTGTTCACCATGTTCGCCGGATATGCGCTCAGCGGCTTCGCGAGCGTCGCGTTGTTGGCATTGTTGCGCATGCCGCGCTGGGGGCCGCCTGCGACGGACCAACACCCCGATCGGGCGGAGGCACCTGCGGCGGCGCATTCCTGGCGTGCAACATTCACTGCGCTGTGGCGCGATCGGACGTTGCTGGGTTTGGCGCTCGCGCTCTCGATCTTGTGGTTCGCGCTCAACGGCGTGCGCCAATTCGAGCCGGTGTTTCTCGATCAACTCGGCGCGGGCGAAACCATCATCGGGTTGGCGAGCACCATCGGGGCGGCGGTGGAACTGCCGGTGATGCTGTGGGTCGATCGGTTGGGGCGACGCTATAGTTCCGGCCGCTTGCTGCGCATGTCATTCCTACTCTACATCGCTACAGCACTCAGTGTCATTATCGCGCCGACGGTGCCGGTGATTCTCTTCTCGCACGTCATCGACGGCGTGGCGTACAGTTTCTTTGCGGTGGCGTCGGTGCTCTTCATCGGCGAGGTCGCACCCCATCGGCAGGTGACGACGACGATGGCGATCTTCACCGTGACGCTGCCCGCGATTGTGCGCATGATCTCCGGGCCGGTGGGCGGCGGAGTGTTCGACGCGCACGGCGCGTATGCGCTCTACATCATCGCACTGATCGGCTCAGCGCTGGGCTGGTTGATCATGAAGGTGATGGTCAAGGATCGGCGCGGGGCGGAGTGAGGGGAAGCGTGACCTGGTGGATCTCATAGAGTATTCCTCTGGCTGGAAGATGAGGATGTTTGAAGTGAGAGGGGAAAAGCAAATAGGGCGTGAGTCGATTATTCTCGTCTCACGCCCCATTGTTTTCGGGCAGTCTACCCAGCGAGCGAAGTCGGTTTATCTCTCGGGCGAAAAGTCTTGCCTGAGAAGCGGCAAGTAGAGTTGAACCGTGATCGTGACTGGCGTGGTCGCTGTCATGACGCTCACGGCATTGCTGGCAGTCACCACTGCGGTATAGACGCCGGGCGTTGGGTAAGTGTGCGTGATGACGGATCCAGACCGGCTTGTCGCGTCACCCAATGACCAGGCATAGGTTACCGCGTCACCTGCAGTTACAGTAGCTGTCAAGGTTGTGCTGTTGCCCAGGTGGGTCGGGCTACTGTTTGTGACTGTAAGACCGCTAATCGGAACGAGGGCCGTGGCAGTGGCCGTGAAGACACCCGTTGGTCCTTCTAAAGTGGTTGCTTCGATGGTGCCGGTCACTGGCCCATGATAACCTGGTTCGACGGTTCCGGTGATCGTTTGCGTCCATGTGGCAGAGGGTGTAATCACGGCCGTCCAGGTCAGTGGTGCGCTCGCTACAAGATGCGGTGATAAAGTTCCTGTCAATATGACGTGCAGTGTCAACACGCCCGTGTTGGTGATATGGACGCTGCCTGTGATGGGTTGTCCCGCTCCTACTGGATCTGGGCTAAAGTTGAGCGCTCCAGTCAAGCTTATCACGGCCTCGCAAGCACCCATGTCGATGGCTGTGCCCATGATGCGCGGATTGCCATCGAGATCGATGGCTGGCAGAGCAGGCACGGTGCTGTCGCCGGCATTAATCGCAGGCGAAGAGGCCTTCAACCGGAAATCGCCCGTGGCCGCATCAATAAATTGGGGATCGCTGTTGAGGTTGCCGGTGCCGCTCCAGCCGCCTTGCACGACACTATGATCGATAGTCGCAACTCCAAATATCGTGTTATCGCCCAGCCCATCACTGTTGCCCCACAGAATGGAATTGGTAGCGGTGATATGACTGCCTCCCCAGTTGAAAAGATAGGTCCGCTCCATCTCTGAGGTGTTGCGACTGAGGGTGCAGTTGATCAAGATCGGATCGGTGATCTCGTTAAACATGGCTCCACCATCTTTGTGGGCCACATTGTCGATAAAGAGGCTGTTGATGATACGGACATCGTTCGAGTAATAGTTGTAGAGTGCCCCACCGTCAACCAGTTCGGTGGTGTTGCTTAGAAAAACCGTATTGAGTAGCAAGACGTTGCCATTGGCGTTCAACACCCCGCCACCACTGCGCTGGGCCGTGTTATGCTGAATGGTCACATCTTGCAGTACTGGAGATGTGTTGTCGTTGTACATGCCACCGCCATAAATGGCATAATTGTGGCTGAAGACGCTATGCTGGATAGTTGGGCTGCCGCCAACATTGCGCATGCCACCTCCGCGCCGCTGCGACTCGACAGTTCCATCAGCATAGCCCCCGGTTACCGTGAATCCATCCAACAGCGTCGTAGAGACTACATTCGAGCTGTAAACTACCTGATAGACATTGTCCGTAATAACATTCGTTTCGCTAATGTCACCACTCAAGATAACGGGATGAGTTTTCCAGTCCCGTTCTGTTAGTGAAGTCTCCACACCTGTGAAGCCCCCGTAGAGCGCCACACCGCTTCTTAATTCAAACGTGGCCGAGCGCGGATCGCTGGGCACCAGTCTCTCGGTGGGTGTATAAATGCCTGTTGCTACCCAAATCTCATCACTGGGTTGAGCTGCGTCCAAGGCTGTTTCCAGGCTGGTAAATGCATTTGCCCACGAAGCGCCATTGTTCAATCCAGTAGCAGACCAGCTGACATAGATAACCGAGGCCGAATTATTGACTTTGACCTGCGCTGCATAGGCCTGCTCCACCGGGCCTCTGAGTGCCAGACCGGCCAGCAGCATTCCCAGGATAAGGAGCACACTGCTGACGATATGCCCGTGGCGAGAACTACTGAGCGTCGCATAATTTGCTAAACTTTTGTGGCATGCTACAACCAAGGCATGTCAAAGCAACGAGCATCTTCAACCGGTTGGAAAGAGCAACGCCGCTTTCGAGCCTATGAATTGAAGCATCCAGGCTGGAAGCAAAACGACAGCGCGTCGGCCTTGGGTGTCTCAAAAGGTGCGGTCAGTCAATGGCTCCGTCGTGCTGAGCCATTCGGCCAATGTGGCTTACAGGCCAGACCGCACCCCGGTCGGCCACCTGAACTGATGGCGGACCAGAAACATTTGCTGCCGGATCTGTTGTCCCATGGTGCCGAAGCCTATGGGTTTCGCGGTGACGTGTGGACGTGTCCACGGATCGGAAAAGTGATTGAATGGGAATGGGGTATTTCGTACCCCAAGTCCCCTGTCGCCCGCTTGCTCAAAGAATTGAAGTGGACGCCGCAGATGCCGCTGCTCCGCGCGAGCCAGCGCGATGAAGCCATCATCGCGACGTGGCGCACCGAAGTCTGGGACGAGTTGAAAAAAAGGCCCGACTGGAGCGGCGTGCCCTGGTTTTTGTGGACGAATCGGGCTTCTACCTGTTGCCGGCCCGCGTTCGCACGTAGGCGCCGTTGGGACAGACACCCCTCTTGCGTGTCTTCCAGACGCGCGATCACTTGTCCGTCATGAGTGGCATTACCTTGGAAGGCAATCTGTTTACCATGACGCGCTATGAGGCAATGGCCGGAACCGATAGTGTCCCTTTCTTAAAACACCTGCGCGCTCCACTCGACCGCAGACTGCTGGTGATTTGGGATGGCTCGCCCATTCATCGCGCCCAAGAAGTCAAGAACGACCTAGCGGAGGGCGCGACCAAACACATTCATTTGGAACGCCTACCCAGTTATGCGCCTGACCTTAACCCTGACGAAGGAACGTGGAAACACCTCAAACATGTCGAGTTGCGTAACATAGGTTGTCTGAATCGGGCTAATCTTCATCATGAACTTCAATTAGCCATCGGGCGCTTACGCCGGCAGCCTTGGCTGGTGCGATCATTCTTTGGCGATGCTGGCCTAGCGATCTAAAATGTTTAGCTATTTATGAGACGCTCAGTAGGTAATGTGAGAGTCCTCATCGTTTCGCCAATGCTTGGGTGCTGCTTTGTTGTGTGTAAGAATGACATGTTTGAGTGGCCTCTTGTTAAGAAATTGGAGTTCCGCTATGAGTTGCGGACTTTCATATTGTCATGATGGGGCAATCTGGTGGCGAACAGTATAGTCGTTATTTTCCACATGATGTTAGCATGGATTGACTACGGTTCCAAATGTCAGTGGCCCGTCGAGTATCAATTCGAAAGTGGATCAGGCGAGAGGGAAGATCGTCAGCGCTATGCTGTTCATCGCGGACAGATTACATCCTCACTTCCTGGCTCAGGCGCAGAATCTCGCGCACTATTACTATAGAAACCAAGTTCCAAGGAGCAGCGATGAGTCAACATCAACCTGACGCTCACGACGAATACAATCACGATCATGACTACGATCACGACCATGCGGGCAGCTTGAAAGGCTGGCTCCAAGGCCCAATCCAGAGACGGAGCACGCTACCCGAATTGCCGCTGCAGCAGCAGTTTCCATCCGGATGCACCCGGTGCCGGGTGTGGTGCTAAGATCTTAAGTGTAGGAACTTCGAGGGAGCAATGAGAAACAATCTCAGGCGGGAATTCTTTGCACAAGCAGGGCAAAGAGTTCGTGTTGCCCTGACGTGGTGGGCTATTGCTGATGCTTCACCGTACACCAATGTCGTATTGGATACTGACCTCGACCTCTGGATAAAAAGCCCAGCTAACCGGCTTTTGACTGCTTCAATATCGGATGACAACAATTATGAATTAGTCGATTTTAACGCTCCTGAAACCGGAATATATAGCCTCCTGGTTGTTGCCAGCGGGGGCCGACCAGCAGATGCGCCGCCGAATTACTTTGGCATTGCAGTTGCCACGACCCGTTACTCCGTTTATCTACCTGCCATTCTACGCTAGGAGTTGATAGATGAAAAAAAGACTGTTCGTTCTACTCTTATTGCTGGCAAGTTTATTGACAGCGTGTAATACGCCTACTCCCACATTAGCACCCACACCCACGCCAACGCCGCCCCCCCGGAAGACATGGACCATTGAGAATGCGGGCTGGATTTGTTTCAGAGAATATGATCTCTTTACTCACGAGTTAGGCGGCGTCTTCCGTCCCAAAGGCTGCTTCTCGAGTACTTGTACTCGCCGCCAAGAGGAAAAGGTCGATGTGGAACTGGACGGTAGCAACATGGCACTAAAGTTCGTAACGAAATTCGTCGTGCTAGATATTGCCACACATACTCCTCAGGAGCAAGTATGTAGTGCTGATTGCAATAGCGACGAGATGGCGTTCAAGTTGGCAGACGTGATGACTGGGACTTATGCCGCGATGTTGGGGGATCAAAAGATGGGGAGTCTGGAAGTTCCGCCCACGTTCATCCAAGTGGGAGGTATCTGCTTTGGCGAGTGGTAATAAGCGTGGATACACTTCAGCTAATCCGCCATTCAAGGCCATCTTGATTCCAGCGCTTTACTTCCTTCTGCGATCTATCCCGCCTTGCTAAGTTAGACGGGAAACACCATCTCCAGAAACCGGGTTTCTCCCTTCCCACTGCAATTGAACGTCAGGCCAGAGAAACCTGGTTTCAATGCCGAGCAATCATTCCGTTGAACTGGAATAGCCATCTGCCTTAATGGAAGGCCGCCATCGATGTGATAATCGCCGGGAACGGATTACCTGATCGACCCTCTGGCTCAAGTGTATAATCTCGCGTACTATTACTATAGAAACCAAGTTCTGAGGAGCAGCGATGAGTCAACATCAACCTGACGATCACCACGAGCACGACGAACACGATCATGACCATGAGCATGAGCGCGAAGCCGGCCTGAAAGGCTGGCTGCTGAGTTTGCTCCGTCCGCACGAACACGGCCATTACGCCACGGCGCTCGATCCGGCGATGTCGAACGCGCGTAGTGCCGCGCGCGGCATCTGGGCGGTGAAGGTCTCGCTCATCGCGCTGTTGGCGACGGCGTTGTTTCAAGTGATCGTCGTGGCGATCAGTAGCAGCGTGGCGCTGCTGGCCGATACGATTCATAACTTCTCCGATGCGCTGACGGCGATCCCGTTGTGGATCGCGTTCACACTGGCCCGCCGTCCGCGCAACGATCGTTACTCTTACGGCTACGGCCGCGCCGAGGATCTGGCCGGTGTGTTGATCGTGGTGATGATCTTCCTGACGGCGGTGGAGGTCTTTCGCCAGTCGATCGATCGGATCGCGCATCCGCAGCCGATCGCTAATTTGGGCTGGGTGGCCGCAGCCGCCATCATCGGGTTTCTGGGCAATGAGGCCGTGGCGATCTTCCGTACGCGCGTGGGACGCGAAATCGGATCGGCGGCACTGGTGGCCGACGGGCTGCACGCCCGCACCGACGGCTTCACCTCGCTCGGCGTGCTCGTCGGCGTGATCGGCGTGGCGATCGGCTTTCCGCTGGCCGATCCACTGATCGGCTTTGTCATCGGCCTCGCGATCCTGGTCGTGGTGTGGAATGCGGCGCGCGAGATGTGGTATCGCCTGATGGACGCAGTCGATCCCGCCGTCGGCCGATCGATTGTAGAAACAACCCAGTGTGTCCCCGGCGTGCAGGCCGTGCACGATGTCACGGTGCGCTGGCTGGGCCATCGCCAGTGGACCGAGTTGAACATCGACGTGGCCGCCGATTTGTCTGTCGTGCAGAGTCATCAGATCGCCGAAGCCGTAAGGCACGATCTCTTTCACGCGCTGCCGGCACTAGTGGAAGTGACCGTGCACGTTGATCCGCACGGCGACGAGTATCATGACGCCACAGCACATCATCGTCGCAACTGATACGTGATTGTGTGCGGCGTAACCGGTAGAAACCGAAAATCTCTGTTGGGGTCGCACCCGTGCGCGGCTGAAGAAATCCGGTTTCTGCTTTTAGCGATCGGGTGTAGAATCGCGCCTGAATAGAAGCCGGGTTTCCGTATTCTCGGAGAAACCCGGTTTCGCTTGTCCGTTACTGACTACTCGTCATTCAGCACTCATCACTCCATCATGTTCGAGACTCAACGCAATCTCTCCATTCTTCGTTTTTACTATCTCACGCTCGGCGTGGGCGGCGGTTTTCTGTTGCCCTTCCTGGCACTGTTCTACCAGCAGCAGGGCCTGAGCGGCACGGAAATTGGCTTGCTGTCCACCTTTGCTGGCCTGGCCGCCTTGATTGCTGCGCCGATCTGGGGCCGTCTCAGCGACGCCGCTGTCAGACCGCGCCGCCTGCTGCAATTCGAATTGCTGGCGTCGAGCTGCCTGATGCTGCTGCTGAGCCAGCAAGCCACGTTTGGTCCCATCGCTGTGCTGGTCGTACTGGACGCCTTGCTCAATGCCGGCTCCTCACCTAACAGCGATGTGCTGGCGCTGGTCGTGTTGAGCAAAGTGCGATCGGGGTTTGGCAGCGTGCGCTTGTTTGCTTCCCTGGGCTGGGCCATCACTGCCTTTGTCAGTGGCTGGCTGAGCGAGCGCTTCGGACTGATCGTCGCCTTTGTCGGATATGCGGCTGGCTATTTCACCGGGTCAGGCTCAGTGGGCCTGATCCGGCTGCGGCCCAGAACCGTCTCCACAGCGCTGCATCAGCAGCCCCGGCGCAACCTGCGGCAGTCGCTGCGCATCGTGTTGAGCGATCGCCGCTTACGCAAACTGGCGCTGGCGCTGGGCATCTTCCTCTTTATGATGTATGGCTTGCGTTCATTCGAGGGTTTGTATCTCAAGCAATTGGGTGCGGGCGAAGCGATCGTGGGCTTGATGAGCACCATTGGCGCGACGATCGAATTGCCGGGGATGTTGTGGGCCGATCGCCTGGTGCGCCGTTACGGCGCGGTGCGCGTGCTGCGTTACTCATTCCTGATCGAAGTGGTGCGCTTGAGCGGCGTGCTGCTCGTGCCCACTGTGCCCACCCTCGTTGTTGCGCGTGTGATCGGCGGCTTTTCATTTAGCTGGTATGTGGTGGCCCTGTTCACATTCATCAACCAGGCAGCGCCGGAAAATCAAGTGACGACGACCCTGGCCTTATTTAACGTGACGCTGGCTTCATTCATCCGCATGCTGGCGGCGCCCATCAGCGGCTTCATCTTCGATCAGGTGGGCGGCTATTGGCTCTACGCATTGGGAGTGATGGGATCGCTGGCGGCCTGGTTCATCATGCGGACGCTAAAAGCCGCACTTGAGACGCCTCACCGTGAGGTGGCGCACTAACGCGTAACGGACTCTCACTTGTTACGGGTCACTCTTCATTTGAATTTCAGCGGCAAGCCGGCCACCATGAAGAAGACTTCATCGGCCACGGCCGCCAGCCGTTGATTGGCCCGGCCCAGTGCATCACGATAGACCCGGCCCAGCGGGTAGGGTGGCACCAGCCCCAGCCCCACTTCGTTCGAGACGATGATCCACGCGGCCTCGCCGGCCGCATAGGCTGTCAAGATCGCATCGATCTCTGTGTTGAGCGCCCGCTCGGCTTCCTCGTACGCGATCGGTTCTGGTAGTGGTGCGATGACGTTGTTCGCCAGCAGTGTCAGACAGTCGATCAACACCACCGGCGGTTGCACGCCACTCGATCGGATGGCCTGCCCGATCGCGCGCGGCGCTTCCAACGTGATCCAGTGTGCGGGCCGCTGCGCGCGGTGCTGCGCGATGCGCGCAGCCATTTCTGCGTCGCCTGCTTCGGCCGTGGCCACGTACAGCACAGACGTGTTGGACTCGCGGGCCAATTTTTCTGCATAGGCACTCTTGCCGCTGCGCGCTCCGCCTAAAATCAGAGTTAAATGGCGAGTCAAGGCTTCCATGTAGGATTCCACCTTCGGCCCTTCTCCTAGCGACGAAGAACACTGTGATCATCGGGAGGGGAGTATGCGCTGCAGCGCGGCTACTAGGGCCTGCTGCGACGAAAGAAAATCTGTTTCTTCAAAGACTTCCAGCGTGACTACGCCGCTATAATTCTCGTGCACCAGTAGCCGGATGATCGGATCGAGCCGCTCAAGTGGCACGTGCCTCAGTGAACAGTGATCGCATCGATCGTTTCCCTGTAAATGGACGCCGTGCAGATGGATCACGCGTGTCTGAGGCAAAGTTTGTTGCACGTAGGGCAGTGGATCATATCCATCGAGCCACAGATGTCCCACATCCACACAGCGCGACACGGGCAACTGATCGATCACCGGCTGGATGAAATCGAGCGGATACCCTTCCAGGTTTTCCACAGCCAGGCGATCGTATCCGCCCGCCCATGCGGCGAGTTGTTCCAGAGCGACAATCGTCTGCGTCTGCCACTGTCGCCTTTGCACTTTGCTCGCGCCCAGTCGCATCTTTCGCCCATCGAGGTGCAACACATAGGCCCACGGTTCAAGATCGCGTGTCCGTCCCATCACTTGGTGAGCTTTGCTCAGGGATGGATGATCGGGTGCGCCGTTGATGTCCAACGGCAGATGCACGGTATAAGTCAGATCGTGTGCACGGGCCAGCGCATTGAGCTCGGCGACGGTATCACACGTGGGTAAGTTGCTGCGCCCATCGTCCAGATCGAACAGCACCAACTCCATGTCGTGCAGGTTGTGCGCGGCCAGATAACGGGCGTTGGACACGAGATCGTCTTCAATGACGTAGGAGGTTGCGCCGAGTCGGAACATGAGCTGTGTGCCAGTGGCCTCCTTGTTTCGCTCCCGGATCCACACGGCGGCCAATGCTGTTGATTTCGCTGCAGAGACGGCGTCCCTATGCCGTCTGCAGGCAAAACACTAACAAGACCGCGACTTCCACTACCTCGATCGTCATTCCCAACACATCACCCGTGACGCCGCCCAAGCGGGTTTGGGCAACACGAATGATCGTCCCTGTCACGAATACAGCTGCGATCGCCGCGAAGATCGAGCGGGGCACGCCCGGCACGCTGAGCAGGATCGGGATCAGCGCCGCACCCAGCCAGATCGATTTCGTCAGGCCCGCCGCAAATTCTGCGCCCAAGCCACCGGGGCGGGCCGAGGGCTGCTGCGCGACAAACAACATCAGCCAGCGCGCCAACGACGGCGCCAGCAACAACGCGATCGGCGCGGCGAGTGACGCCACCGCCAATGTCTTGATCAACAAGTGCATGATCAGCGCCATGCCGCCGAACGTACCCAGTCGTGGATCGCGCATAATCTCCAGGCGGCGTTCGCGCGATGTGGCCGACAGCAGTCCATCACCGCAGTCCGCTAATCCGTCCAGGTGCAGTCCCCCGGTCAACGCAATCCACACGGCGACGGTCAAGGCGCCTGCCAACAGCGGTGAGAAGAAGCGTGTGAAGATTAGCTGCGCTCCCACGAGCACCGCGCCGAT
>JAUQXC010000314.1 GCA_030834825.1 Thermoflexales bacterium | reverse complement strand
CATCGGTGACCACCGATACCAGATGTACCCGGTTGCCGAATTGGGGCGTGATTAACAGCGAATTCTTGCCCAGCCGGCCAAGACCCGTGGCCTGGGCCGCGTGCTTATGCGATAGATCGCCACGACCATAGTGTCGCTCTGCCTCCCAGTCGGCATAGGGCTCATCGGCTGGAACAGGTATCGCTCGTCCGCCGGTCTGCTCGATGAGGAGGGCCACTTGCGCGGCTATGAAATCCAGTTGAGCGTGAACCACTTCCATTGCTCGGTGGTAGGCCGTGGCCGGACCATCCAATGTGCTGTTGGGAATGCGTCGGACGATGACGATGACGGTTTTCGCACTTTGAAGAATGTCTCTCGGATGATGACCGGCCGGGGCCGCCGCGAAACGGTCAATCGGCGCTATGCCAACCAGATCTGCACCACAGTTGAGAGCCAATTGCTTCAATTCAGCAACTGAGTTCATCTTGTCCATCCTCAACGGTTGCCATCAAAATGCTGTCACCGCCGGCCACGGTTCGACGGTCGAATGGCGCGGCGTTTCGCTCAGCATTTCGATCACTACCGGCGTACGGCCCAGCGCCGATACGACGGCGAAATCGTGCTTCGATTCGACGGCGATCTCGTCGCCACGCTTCAGCACGAAGTCACAGCCATTCAGTGTGACCCACGCCTGCCCCGCACGGACGCGCAGTCCGCGTTGATGCGGTTCGACACGATATGTTTCGCCCTTCATCAACATCACGCGTATCAGCGTCGTGACGGTGGATGGTGAGGTGTTGCCCATGTTTAACCTCCATCTGGCTCCAGTGAGTTCCTCCTCATATTCGATGACAAGTAGTTCCAATGAAACTCTACTGGGGATGAGGTACTTCTCGCAGGCCTTCGATCAGCGCCTCTCGCAATTCAGTTGTCAGCGTTTCGCCAAAGCGCTCGATGATTTTGTGCAGGTAAACTTCATGGCGGATGTAGTCCTCGGTTGTGAGGATCAGGGCTGCACTGTGAGACCAGGCTGCCTGGCAGGTCTCGGGCGGCAACGTTTGTCCCACCAGCGCTTCCATGCTGTCTACCACGATGATGAGCGAGTTGTCGCATCCCTGAACCAGGTCTTTTTCGAAGGCGTGGCGATAATGTTGCCCGACTGTCAGATTGCTTTCCCCGCAGCTGATGACGACGATCCGTAGGCCGCGCTGGGCCGCAGTTTCCAGCTCTACCTTTAACTCTCGAAGTGATTCACCCCAGCCCACCAGGTAGATGCTTTCCTGTGCGCCAGAAATCATCGCTCTCGCCCGTCTCAAAATGTCCTCGCGACCTTGCAGGTTCCAGATACTCTCGGTTATTTGGGCGGCTGAAAGCTTGCTCAGCTCAGTTTCCAGGGTTGATAACGCACCATCGAATTGTTCTTGAAGGTGGGCCAGAAGTTCAGGGACGGCGAGCGGACTATACTCCACGGGTTCTGACTTGAGGGCAATCGCGTAGCCTCTGGCAGTTAACCGTTCCAAAGTCTCGTAAATCCGCGAGCGGGGGATGCCTGATAATTTGCTCAGTTGATAACCGGTGATGGGATGTTGCTTCAGCAAACCGATATAGGCACGGGCCTCGTAGGTAGAGAACCCCAACTGTTCAAGGGCGACAATCGTTCGTTTGCTCACGTTCACCTCAGTAGTGGTCACTATGGTGGTTACTAATATTCTATATCAACCGAAGATGGTTGTCAAGCGTGAGTCGTCGCCAAATTTCCCCTGGTTGGAGGCTATGCGCGGCCATTGCGATCAAGAAGCGCACCAGTCAGCCGCCTGGTGCGCTTTGATCTCACCGCGTGAGAACTTGCCGACTTCCTCAACTCTCAAACGGTCGCCGTGATGATTTCCGAAGGAAAGCCAAGTTGGCTAACGGTTTCACGGCGGATATGCTCAAAGCCCGCCGTTTGCAAGGCCGATGACAACAACACGCCGCGACAACCGCCCAGCCACTTGGGATTGAAGTGATAAACGGTCTCCCAGAAACGCTGATAGAAATGCATCCCTTTGGTCATGTTGATCAAGACCAGCCGCCCACCGGGTTTCAGTACCCGCTTGAATTCGGTCAGCACGGTGACGAAATCCTCTTCGGGTAGCAGATCGAACATGTAATTGTTTACCAGAACATCAAACTGGTGATCGGAATATTGAAGGTCGTAAGCATCGCCGCGTGACAGGCTGTAGTTAGTCAGACCTGATTGGGCGGCACGCCGCTGGGCTTTCGCCAAAAGCGCGGGGGTCAGATCAATGCCAGTGTTCTAACCGTGCGGATTGGCTTTTAGTATTTCCTGGAAGGTCAAGCCTGTCCCGACGGCGACCTCTAGAATGGATTCGCCATCGCGAATCTGTGCTAACTCCAAGGCTCTTCTTCTGGCCTTGGTCTCGGTCAGAACTCCCCAGACATCATAGACCGGGGCATTTTGCGAATAGACCTTGACGACCTCGGTCTTGCTCAGTTTGGCCGTTGCAATTGTCATGTGATCTCCTTGTTTTGATAAAGTTGGAAGTGAAGCTCATGTCGGCTTTGAGGTGAAATCACTCCTCAATAATCCGATCGATACCTTACCCTGATTTTCCCATTTAGTTCCAATGTAATTCTTTTCCAACGGAGAACGCGTTGCCAAGTTTACTGCCAACATTGTAGTACGCCATACTGCCGAATGAACCCCATAGCATGGGGCGTACTTTCTCAATATCTGGAAGCTGGCTTGGATTTAGAACCTCGCCATCAGCGACTATGCCGACAATTTCTCCAATGAACATGGTATGCGAGCCAAGCTCGACCTGCCTGGTCAATTGGCATTCAAGGGCATAGGGAAATTCTTTTACAAGGGGGGCATTGACCCGCTCGCTCTTTTCAGGAGTGAGGTGAGTCTCCTTGAATTTATCGCACTCTCTGCCCGACACCATGCCGACAAAATCGGCCTCCTTGAGATACTTTTCAGAGGGAATATTGACGGTGAATGCCGCGGTTCGTTTAAGGTTGTGATAACTGAGGGTTGCCTCCCTGAGAGACACGCTGATCTGTGGTGGTCGGCTGGATGCGATTCCGCCCCAGGCGGCATTCATGATATTCGGCTTGCCATCGGCGCTATAGGTTCCAATGATGAGCACCGGAGAGGGGAGCAAGATCGTTTGCGCTGGAAGGGAGAGCTTCATAATGTAACTTCACCCAACCTTTCTCCCCACGACAACTTCCGAGGGGAAGATGTTTTTGACGTACTCGCGTTGAACATCCTGAAACCCGGCTTGTCTGGTATGCTCGGCCATCAAAACCGGACGACAGCCACCATAAAGGTAAGGGTTTAGCCGAACCGGAGTGGCTTGGTAGAGTCTCTCATAGAAGGTGATCCCAGGCTGCTCTTTGCTCATGTTCACCATAACCAGCCGCCCGCCATTTTTTAACACTCGCCGGAACTCCTGCAAGATGAGGGGCATATCAGCCAGCGGGATCAGGTCTAGCATATAGTTATTGAAGAGAACATCAAAGGAGTTGTCGTCGAAGGGAAGTGAACGGGCGTCACTTTGACGCAGGTTGACGTTGGTAAAGCCCGCTTTTGTTGCCGTGTGTCTGGCCTTTTCCAGCATCTTGGGCGACAAATCTACTCCATAGACTACAGTGGTTTTATCCACCCGCTGCAATATCTCGAGTAGGGCGGCGCCTGTGCCTACCGCTACCTCGAGCACCTTATCTTGTGGTTGGATGGCTGCCAGTTCCAGCCCTCGTCGTCTAGGCTTTCTTTCCATTGGAGCGGCGGTGAAACTATAGACGCGGCTCCACAGGTCGAAAGCCTTCTGAATCGCACTGATATCACTGACCGGAACCTCGATCATCAGCCCCTGATCATCTTGAGGCATTTTCTATTTCCCCATAAAGGATCTCGCCAATTTCGCGCAGCGCAGCCAGGCCGGAGATATCGTGATCGAAGAGTGGCAGCCTAGCCTTCGTCAGTGGGGCGAAGCGTGTATCGATTTCCTTCTGATAACTGGATTGCAGGCTGGCGCGTGCCTGGAGAAAACGGTTACCTTCGATTACCTCGGGCTGGATAGCCTGGTTGACGACCAAGGCCTGGACCGGAATACCAAGTTTATCCAGGCCCTTCATGGCGCTCTGGGTTTCCTCTACCGGCAAACGCTCCGGAAGTAAGACCAACGAAAAGATCGTATCGAC
>JAUQXC010000313.1 GCA_030834825.1 Thermoflexales bacterium | reverse complement strand
ACCGCTTTGGTCACGTAGCGTTCAAACAACGGCACGATGTTGGGCGTTTCCCAGCCGTTGCGCTCGGCCACCCACAATGGATTAGAGAAATGATGCAGCGTCACCATCGGCTCGATGCCGCGCTCGCGCATCGCTTTTAGCATGGTGCGATAGCGATCGATTGCGGCCGAGTCCCACTGGCCTGCTTGCGGTTCGAGGCGGCTCCACTCGATCGACAGGCGGTGACCGTTATGATGCATCTGCGCGGCAAAGTCCAGGTCCCGATCGAACCCGGCGCCCCACCAATCGCAGGCCAGGCCGGACTTCTGCCCGCCACGGATGTGTTCGCCGTTCTGCTCCCACGCCCACCAATCGTTGTTGGTGTTATTCCCTTCAACCTGATGCGCGGCGGTTGCGGCGGCCCACTTAAAACCAGACGGGAAGTACAGCGTTGCTTTTGCCATCAATCCTCCGTAGAGCGTAGCAGAAACCGGGTTTCTACGGTTAAACGTTCAATTCCATTCAGAACGTAGAACCCCGGTTTCTCCCTTTCAAAGTTTGAAATACTGCGTCAAATCCGGCCGCCAATTCGCCGCGTGATATTCACCCGATTTTACATCTTGGGTGTAGTGCCCCGCATACTTACCCTGGGCGATCGCCGTCAGCGCCTGCACGCCCCGATCTACTTCCTGGGCCGTGTTGTACATGCCGAAGGAGATGCGTACCAGCCCCGGCATGTCGTGGCGATTATTCGCCAGGATGTCGTGCCGCACGCGGTCGGACTCTTCTGGGTTTAGCTTCATCAAGTGCAGCAAATACGGATGCGCGCAGAAGCAGCCATTGCGCACGCCGATGGCGTATTCGTTGCCCAGAATCGCCGCCACCAGAAAGTGCGACATGCCCTTCACATTGAGCGGGATCACGCCCAACCGCTGGCGCACGGTGGCGACCTCGGTCTCGCCGTAAATCTCCAACTGCTCGATCGGCTTGAGGCGCTCCAACGCGTAAGCCGTCAGTTCGGCCTCGTGCTCGGCAATCACCTCCATGCCAATCTGGTTCAGTGCTTTGATCGTCGCGGCCAGCGCCACCGCGCCCACCACGTTGGGCGATCCGGCTTCATCGCGATCCGGCGCGCCCGACCACTCCACGTGGTCAACCGTGACGATCTCGATGGTGCCGCCGCCGCGATATTCCGGCTCGCCACGCTCAAACGGCTCTCTGCGCCCGATCAATGCGCCTGTGCCGAACGGCGCGTACATCTTGTGTGCGGAGATGGCCACGTAGTCCAGATGCGCCGGATCGCTCAGCTCACCCATGGCGACGCGGCGGTGCGGCGCAAGCTGCGCGCAATCCACCAGAATCTCTGCGCTGGCCGCGTGGGCCAGCCGGGCGATGGCGTGAATGTCGGGCAGATGGCCGGTGACGTTGGACGCACCCGTAATGGCCACGAGCTTCACGCGACCTTGGTAAGCTTTCAACAACCGATCGAGATCGGCCACATCCAGGCGCCCCAGCTCATCGGCTTTGACATGCTCCACGTGCGCCTGTGCGCGCCAGGGCAGATCGTTGCTGTGATGCTCCAGCAGCGAGACCAGCACCACATCGTCTTTCTGCAGCGGCAGTCGGTACGACAGCTTATTGATGGCATCGGTGGCATTCTTGCCGAAGATCACGGTGTGATCGTTCAGGTTCGCGCCGACGAAATCCGCCACGATGCGGCGCGCATCGTCATAGGCCTGCGTGGCAACTTTGCTCTTGAAGCCTGTGCCGCGATGCACCGATGAATACCACTGCATGAACTCGTTCACGGTGTCGAGTACGTCTTTTAACGTGGGCGTGCTGGCGGCGTTGTCGAAATTGATATAGGGTCGGGTACCGCCGTCGAGCGTCGGCACCACTTGATCGATCCCGATGATTCTTTCACGGACGTTCAATAAATCTTGGGGGGTGGGGGGCATTGCTTCTCCTGTGGGTTGGGATTATACTTTAATTGTGAGGTGAGCCATGGCTGTTCAACTAAAAGATTTAATCCAAGCCGGTGTCTATCCTGACGCCGAAACTGCGGTGCAGGAAGCTCTGCGAGTTCTGTGGCAGGAACGTCCGCAAGTGCGGATCGATGTGGCGGTTCATCGGTATCGTACCGAGGATTTGTCGGTTGCCAAGGCTGCGGCTTTGGCAGGCGTCAGTTTCGATCGCATGAAGGAAATCCTGGCAGCACGCAATGTCCCTTTACGACTAGGCCCGGAAACTGTTGACGAAGCTCGAGCCGAGGTGGAAGCCTTCCAGCGGATGCGCTCATGAAGCAGGTCATCAACTCAACAGTTCTCTCTAACTTTGCCGCTGTGGCCCGGCTCGATGTGCTGCATGACACCACGGGCCAGCTGTATTTGCCGACCGATGTCTATGACGAAGTCATTGATGGACAGCTAGCCGGTTATGCTTTCTATGATGGCATTGAACAGCACGTTTCACCGTTAAGCGAGCAGGGTTGGCTACATTTGGTCACGTTGACCGATGATGAACTGCGTTTGATGTCCGATTTGCCAGAGCAGCTGCATCGTGGCGAGGCAGCTTGCTTGTGTATAGCTCGTCAACGTGGCTGGGGTTTTCTATCGGATGATCGCGCCGCGCGACGGCAGGCTGAAAAGTGGCACATTCCTACGTCAGGCACAATCGGCGTTTTGGTGGCGGCCATTCGCGCTGATCGGTTGGCGCTAACCGAGGCCAACAAACTGCTTCATTCGATGATCGCCACTGCCAACTATCGCACCCCCTTGACAGATCTCAGTTTGTTGGTGTAGCCTCCACACAATGCGTGTTGCGTAGTGCGCTTTACTCATTACGATAACCCATCCGCCAGACTTCGCGGTCGTCCTCGCGCCAGTTCTTGCGCACCTTGACCCACAACTCCAGGAAGACCTTGCAATCCAGCATCCGCTGGATGGAGTGGCGGGCATCCGCGCCGATCTGCTTGAGCATGTGCCCGCCGCTGCCGATGAGTATGCCCTTCTGCGAGTCGCGCTCGACGTAGATGGTGGCGGCGATGTGAATGTCGCCATTCTGGCGTTCGTCGAATTGCTCCACGACGACGGCGACGGAGTGCGGCACTTCCTGCTTCAAATGCAGCAGCACTTGCTCGCGGATCAATTCGGCGGCGATGTCGCGCTCTGGTTTGTCGGTGATCTGATCTTCGGGGTAGTACAGCGGCCCGGCGGGTACCGCGGCCACGATCTTATCCAGCAATTCCTGCCGGTTATCGCCGCGCGTGGCCGAGAGCATGATCCAGTCCCAGGGAGCGGGAGGTTCCTGCCCCGGCGCAGTCGGCGCGAGCGCCCAGTAGGCCTCGACGTGGGCCTTCATGCGATCGGGCGGGATCAGATTGTCCATCTTGTTGAGGGCCAGAATGACCAGTCGGCTGGCATCCCGATCACGCAGTGCCGCCGCGATACGTCGATCATTCTCGTCGGGTCTTTCGCTGACATCGACCATGAAGACGATCACGTCTGCTTCGCCGATGGCGCCGGTAGCCGCGCTGACCATGTATTGTCCCAGCGAATTCTTAGGCGCGTGAATGCCCGGCGTGTCGATGAAGATGACTTGCGCGGTCGCGCTGGTGAGAATGCCCAGCAGCCGATCGCGCGTGGTCTGCGGCTTGGCCGAAACGATGGAAATCTTCTGGCCCAGCAGCGCATTCAGCAGCGTGGACTTGCCCACGTTGGGCTTACCCACAATGGCGACAAAACCGGATTTGAAACCAGGAGGAGTGGACAATTCAGGATCGGTGAAGTCTTGGGGTGTATTCATAAGTAAAAGGTGATGAGTAAATAACGAATTGCGACTATCTCAGCGATGTTAGATTGATGGTGTTATGCTGAGCGCAGCGAAGCATCTATATTCGATTCGCATTAGGCGCAGGCAGTGGCAGAGATTCTTCACTCGCTACGCTCGCTCAGAATGACACGCGTTTGGAAATCTAGCATTTTCGAATCACTTGCGCTTCACTCGTCACTCACCATTCCTCCTGCTTGTTGTGGCTGATCGTTGCTCGGTATCGTAGACAATGACTCTGCCTTGCTCGACTTCGGCACTATAATCGTTTTCGTCTAGCCAATATGGTTCACTTTCGCGAACTCGATGAAATCGCACAATGGGATCATCGTCTTGCGTGTAATACACGCGAAACTGGTAATTAGGAAAATCCGCCTGCAACTTCCGAGACCACACACCCGCTAATTTCTTTCCGATCTCGCACAACGCTTCGAAATCAGAAGAAAGGTGATCGTAATGCCCGTTCTCCCACACGACTTCATGCCGAAATAGGTCTATGATGTGCGTATGATTCAGGAACGTCTCGATTTCAGTGTGACCCATCTCTCGTTGTGTGTCACTTAATGCGGTAGCCCTTTCCCAGGGCAACAAGATTAAATCGTTGACTTCCACAAAGTCAGGCCAGAAGATTTGGAGTAGTTCAACCGCAGTCTGAGCTTTGATTCTAGATTTCATGGGAAAAAGGCTCGACTCCAAGATGATTCTCGTTCGAATTATGGAATCAGCCGCACGAACTTCCGCTTGCCTACTTGCAACACCTTCGGCGTGCTGACTTCAACCAGCGTCGCGGCGCCGGAGATCGTTTCGCCGTCGAGCTTCACCCCGCCCTGATCGATCAGACGGCGCGCTTCATTCTTGCTCTTGGCGGCCTGCGTAAAGAGCAGTAGATCGACCAGGTTCATGGGCTGCGCGAGCTTGACCTCTTCCATCTCGTCGGGCAGGGCATGCTGCTGGAAAACGCTGACGAAGGCTTGCTCGGCGGCCTGCGCGGCCTCGTCGCCGTAGAAGATGCTGGCAATCTCACGGGCCAGTTCCATCTTTAGATCGCGTGGATGGAGCGCGCCGCTTTGCAGCTTGGCTTCTTTGTCGGCGATGACTTCCGGCGTCCAGCGTGTGACCAGTGTCATGAACTTCACCATGGCGAAGTCGGGCACGGACATGACCTTGCCGTACATGTCTTCTGCGCCGGTGTTGATGGGGACGATGTTGCCGGTGGATTTGGACATCCTTTGGACGCCGTCGGTGCCGGGTAGAATGCCGCAGATCACGCCGACGAGCGGACGCTGCCCCTGCGATTCCTGCAACTTGCGTCCGGCCACGATGATGTTGAACAGCTGATCGGTGCCGCCCACCTGCACGTCGGTCTTCATCGCCACGGCGTCGTAGCCCTGCATCAATGCATAGAAGGTTTCATGCAGGAAAATCGGCTCGCCGCGTTCCAGGCGCAGCTTGAAATTATCGCGGTCGAGGAACTGCTGCACGGTGAAGTTCTGTCCCAGCCGGATCAGATCGACCAGCGAGAGTTCGCTCAACCATTCGCCGTTGTAGCGCACAATGGTCTTCTGCTTGTCGAGCACACGGAAGGCTTGCTCGGCGTACGTCTTGGCATTCTCGGCCACTTGCTCGTGCGAGAGGATCGGGCGCGCTTTGTTCTTATCAGACGGATCACCCACCAACGCGGTGTAGCTGCCGATGAGGAATGTCACCTCGTGACCCAAATCCTGAAACTGGCGCAGCTTGCGCATGGTGATGGTATGGCCCAGGTGCAAATCCTTTGAAGTAGGATCGTAGCCGCAGTAGACCCGCAACGGGCGCTGGTCGCGTTCTGCTTCGATCAGGCGCTCTTTCAATTCGCGCTGCATTGCCGCTTTGAGCTGCTTGTCGCCGTATTCGGTGCCCTGCATCAACAGGGGTACCTGTTCGTCAATGGACATCATGCTGGAACTCTCCCGGTGAGTAACAAGTTCGTGGCGAATTATAGCACAGCCCATTGACGCTTCACGCTCCATCGGCTACAATCGCGCGCCGTGCGCGCTGCGATTTCATCTCGCACGCCGTTGTGTAGTATACTTTTCGTGGAAGTTGGACATTGGACCTTGGAAATTGGAATTTGGAAGTTGGAGTGAACGTAGCCTATCAAGAGGTTACTCTCCAACCTCTAACCGCTAACCGCCAAGCTCTAATCTCCAACTTCTAACATCTAAAGCAATTGAGGCAACCATGGCAAAGAAACCCGCCACCCCTAAGCAGACAACCAAAACGGTCAAGCCCAAAGCCGTCACTGCCAAGCTAACCAAGAAGGCTCCGGCCAGGAAGAAAGCTCCGGCGGTCAAGAAGATTGCGCCGCAGGCGACCAAGAAACCGGAGGCTGCCGCACCACCGATCGGGCCGGTGAAACCTCAACGGATTCCTACCAGCGCCGAGATCCGCGCTCAGTTTCTGGATTACTTCGAAGAGCAGCGTCACACCATCGTGCCGTCCATGCCGCTGATCCCGGTCGGCGACAATACGCTGTTGTTCACCAATGCAGGCATGGTGCAATTCAAGGATGTGTTCCTGGGGCTGGGCACGCGCCCCTACACCCGCGCGACCGACTCGCAGAAGTGCATGCGCGTGGCAGGCAAACACAACGATCTGGACGACGTGGGCCGCGATACCAGCCATCACACGTTCTTTGAGATGTTGGGCAACTGGTCGTTCGGCGATTACTACAAAAAGGAAGCCATCACCTGGGCCTGGCAGCTGCTGACCGAAGTGTGGGGTCTGGACAAGAGCCGCTTGTGGGCGACGTGCTTCGAAGACGAGCAGGGTGTGGTGCCGCGTGACGACGAAGCCGCGGGCTACTGGAAGAAACAGCCGGGCTTCGATCACTCCCATTTGCTGTTTTTTGGCCGCAAAGATAATTTCTGGGAAATGGCCGACCTGGGCCCTTGTGGTCCCGACAGTGAGATTCACT
>JAUQXC010000312.1 GCA_030834825.1 Thermoflexales bacterium | reverse complement strand
TGTCTGCCTCGATCAACTGGCCTAGGGATGCCAGTTCTACGTTAAAAAGAAAAGCGCGCCTCGCGGAGCGCTGCTGACGACGGGTCTCGTCGCTACTTGATCAAGAACTCGCCATTACGATAGAACGGCACACCGTCGGCGGTAATCTCTGTGCCGTCGCGCGTATCACAGATCAAATCCCAGTGCACGGCCGATCGATTCAGGCCGCCCGTGTCAGGATAGGCCGCGCCCACCGCCATGTGAATGGTGCCGCCGATCTTCTCGTCGAACAGGATGTTGCGCGTGAACTTCTGAATGAAGTTGTTCGTGCCGATGGCAAACTCGCCCAAGGTGCGCGAGCCGGCGTCGGTGTCCAGCACGCTCAACAGGAAGTCCTCGCCCCGTTCAGCCTTGGCTTTCACCACGCGCCCCTGCTTGAACTCCAACTGGACCCCTAACACCTCACGCTGTTGATAGACCGCTGGATAAGTAAACTTCACCCAACCTTCTGTGAGGGTCTCTTCGGGGCCGGTAAAGATTTCACCGTCCGGGAAGTTGCGATGGCCGCAGGAATTGAGGAAGATGCGATTAGTAATACCCACAACCAGATCACAATTGGGACCTTTGACCTGGATGCGCTGCTTGCCTTTCAGCCAGGCAATGTACTTGTCCTGCCGCACGCGGAATTCCTGCCAGCGCGCCACCGGATCAGCGTCGTCCAGCATGCCCGCGCCGTAGACAAAGTCCTCATACTCGCGCAGACTCATCTCCGCATCCTGCGCCAGTGCATCTGTGGGGAACAAGGTCACGACCCAGCGCAGAGTGCCTTCGGCGCTGCGCCGCATCATCGTCTCAGTCAGTTCGCGGCGCGAGGCAGTCAGCAAGGCCACGCGCTTGGGATCGGCGTTGGACAACGCCTTGGTGTTGACATCGCCCTTGATGGCAATCCGCACGTCAAACTCATTGACGGCCATCCGCTCGAATGGATTGAGATATTGAATCTGCTCTTCCGACCCGTACTTCAACATCAATTCCAGCGCACCGGGCACCAGATCGAGGTGATGGTAGCCGCTGCCCGCCGTGAGGTGGGGCAAGCCACCGCGTTTGACGACCTGTTCGATCACCGCCAACGTCAACGGTTGTGCCACCGGGGATGCGGTGATGTACACTCGATCGCCCGGCTTGATCTCGGTTGAGTATTCGGTAATGACCTGCGCCAATTTGGCGATTCGCGAGTCAGCCATCCGGCTCCTTAACAGTGAACTTACCTGTGCCGATTATAACACTGCCTCACGTCGCTTTCAAACCGTGCTTATCTACCCTACCGCCGCCGCAATTGCCGGGCAACCTGCAGCACATCCAACTGAACCGATTTATACTCAGCGGGCGCAGGAAGACGCCGCCCAACTGTGCTAAAATAAGCCCCAGTTGAGCGACAGCGCGTCCAATCTGCCACGAAAGATCCCGCCATGTCTGTTCCACTTGATTCACTCGTCGGAGAAGTGCATCTCATCGAAGGCATCCGGCAGTCGACCACACCGGCCACTGGAGTGTTTACCGCGCCTCGGCGCGCCGCGCACGGCCGTGGAGACGATATGCTCTATGTGTTGATCGATCTGCTGGGTGACGTTTCCAGCGCCGATTTGCATACCGCCATGGAGCAGGCCACGCGCGCCTACTGGGCGACACCGGGCAGCGTCACCGCTGCTTTGCGTGCGGCTCTGACGGCGGCCAATCAATGGTTGATGGACCATAACACGCAGGCCTCACTGCCCGAACGGTTGACGGGGGGCATAGTGGGCGTGGTGCTACGTGGCAGCGAAGCCTACCTGGCGCAGGCCGGTCCCACCAGCGCCTACATCCGGCAGGCTCAGGCCATTGAGCTCTATCCGGTGCGTGATGCCGAGCCGCTGCCCTTGATCGGCACGACACGCGCCTTGGAGATGCGTTACGCTCACGCGCACTTGCAGCCCGGCGACACGCTGCTGTTGGCCGATGCCCGCTTCGGCGCACACACTTCAGCCGAGACGGTGAGCAGCGCCCTGGCTCAGGCCAGCGTAGAGAAAGCTCTGGAAAATTTGGAACGCTTGATCAGCAAGGGCGATCTCATCGCGCTGGTGGCGCAGGCTGCACCAGCCGGACCTGATCAGAAATCGACGACAGCGGCGGTGGTGGCCCACCCGATCGAGCCTTCGGCTCCGATGGCGCGCTCAAGTGAAACAAATGCTGTTGTCGTGGAAGATGGACCGATTATTCATGTGGCCGGGCGACCGAGTGCAGCGCCGCCGGCGCTGCCGGTTTCGCAGCCCACGGCAGCCGGCGGATCGCCGCCCGGCGGATCGCCGCCCAGCCGATCGGTTGTGCCAAAACCGCGGCCGGCCTCAGCCGTTGTGGAAACACGCCCCATCTTCGTGGAACGATCACATGAATGGCTGGCTGCACTCGGCACCAGCCTCAGGCGCAGCGTTGGATCACTGGGCAAGGCCGGTCAGCTGGTCGCGCAGCGGACCACGCCGGAGGGCACGCCGTTGAAAGCGCCGATATTGACGCGCAACCAAACGTTGATCATGGTCGCCGTCGTCGTGATGATTCCCATTATCGTGGGCCTGTTAGTGTCCATCGTGTATGCCCAGCAGAGCATGCAGCAGACTGTTCGGGCGCACATTGCCGAGGCGCAGAATCAGATCACGCTGGCCGCGCAGGCCGTGACCGGCAAAGAGACGCGCCAGCATTGGGCGACGGCAGCCGACGAAGTGAAACAGGCTTTGCAACAAGATCCACAAAATCAAGCCGCTAAACAGATTCTGGCGCAGGCGCAGGCCGAGCTGGACAAGATCGACAACGTCATCACTTTGACACCTGTGCTTTTGTGGGATTTCAAAACGCCGGGACAGCGGCATCTGGCCAGCCAGAGTTTTTCGTTATTCGTGCTCGATCGCCTGGCAAACCAGGTAAACCGGTTGATCCTGAACAGCGCCGGCGACAAATTGGAAGGCAACCCTGACCCGATTCTCGTGCCCGGCGTGACCGTGAACAACCAGGCGCCCGGCGATCTCATTGATTTCACGTCGCTGGCGTCCAGCATCAATCGGCAGGCCAACGATCTGGTGATCGGGCACGCGCGGGGCTTGATCGAATACAATTTATCTTTTGGACTGCAAACCGTGCCGTTCGGCAGCAACACGCTGGCTTCATCGGTGAAACGGCTGCGCTCGTTCGACGGCAAGCTGTACGCGCTCGATCCGAGTACGCAGCAGATCATGCGCTACGAGCCGCAGGGCAATGGTTATCCTGCGGCGCCGGCAGCTTATTTGGCGCAGGCGTTACCCGAGCTGGCGCAGGCTACCGACATGGCCATCGATGGCAACATCTATGTGGCGCTCTCAAATGGCCGCCTCTTAAAATTCAAGGAGGGTCGAGCAGAACCGTTTGAGGTTCGCAATCTGGGCGAGCCGCTGCAGGAACCGACCATCGTCGCTATCGATCAAAACGTGTTCGATAGTTCGGTGTACGTCGTCGACGCCGCACTGAAGCGCATCGTGCAGCTCCGGCCCGATGGTCTATTTGTGCGGCAGTTCCGCGCCGAAGCCGGGGCCTTTGACGACCTGCAAGACATCCTGGTGGACGAGCAGAACAATCGGCTATACGTGATTGGCAAAGGGATGTTGTATGCCGTAGCCCTTCCGCCCTTCCGCTAATCGAATAAGGATTTTACTTTACAGCATGACTTCTCATCGCAGCTCATCATTATTTCATCCGTCCAACCGCCTGCTGGTCATCTGGCTGGCCGGCTTTGCCGTCATTGGCCTGGTGGCCGCGTGTGTTTTCTTCAACCTGGTACGTGAGCTGGTTCGCAACTGGAGCACGACCGCTCTGGTTGCGCCGCCGGCCAGCGGGTCGACCGTGACCGATCCCAAGACGGGGCAACCGATCGTGGTGGACATTCCGGAGTGGAACGGCGTGGAACGTGTCACCATCCTGCTGCTGGGCATCGACGAACGCAAGCAGGAAAATGGTCCGTTCCGTACGGATACCATGTTGATCCTCACGATCGATCCGGCCTCCAAGACGGCGGGTATGTTGTCCATTCCCCGCGATCTGTGGGTGCAGATTCCGACCATGGACACGGATGGCAAGATCAACACCGCTCACTTTCTGGGCGATGCCTATAACTATCCGGGCGGTGGCCCGGCGTTGGCACGCGAAACCGTACGTGAAAGCCTGGGGATTCCCATCGATTATTATATCCGTGTCAATTTTGACGCCTTCGAAAAAGTCATCGACGCGATCGGGGGCGTGGAGATTTGCGTTCCAGAAGAGATCGACGATCCACAGTATCCCTGCTATGACGCCTACTGCTACGATCCGCTGCACATCGAGGCGGGCTGCCAGACGATGAATGGCTCGCTGGCGTTGAAGTATGCGCGCACACGTCACACCGGCACCGACATCGACCGCGCCAAACGGCAACAGCAAGTGATCCTGGCGGCCCGCGATAAAGTGGTGGAACAAAATCTGCTGCCGCAGCTGGTGCCCCAGGCGCCCGCGCTGCTGGATACCCTGCAATACGCCGTGCAGACTGATCTGTCGCTCGATCAGATGATCCGGCTGGCGAAACTCGCCACCGAGATTGATCCGAAGAAAATTAAGCAGGCGACCATTGACGAGAACATGGTGGTGGCGTATGACGCGCCGACGAATCCCCCGCAAAATGTGCTGGTGCCCATCCGCGAGAAGGTCCGCGCACTGCGCGATCAACTCTTCAACAGCGTGCCCACCGCCGGCCCGATCGGGGGAACGCCCCTCCCTAATACCGGCGCGGCGCGCATCCGCGTGGAAAACGGCACCCAGATTAACGGCCTGGCTGCACGCACCAGTGATCGCTTGAAGGCGCAGGGCTTCGACGTGGTGGAGATCGATTCGGCCGATCGGTTTGATTATGCGCAGTCGCTGATCATCAGCTATGCCGCCGATCCCACGGTGGCCACCGTGGTGGCGCAGGCGCTGGGACTGCCCGCTTCAGCCATTGTCTCCAGTACCGTTGCGAGCACGGTCGATTTGAAAGTTATTTTGGGCGGGGATTATCAAGAAGTAGCCGCGACGCCGACACCCTAGGGAGATGAGACGATGACTAAAGCACGCAACGGCTGGGATGCCTGGTACAGTCAGTGGGATGAGAAATACGTTGATGAGCCGGGCGACGAGTCGCACCCGATTCCGTACGAGCATCTGGCTTTCTGGGGCGAGCGCTTTCGCCAGGTGGTGATGCTGAACGATCACTGGATCGGTTATTTGCAGTCAGAGCCGATGAACATGGAAGACGCCATGTCGATCGCCTTTGTGTTGTACGATGCGGGCGTGGATGTGGACGATTTGATCCTGCTGCTCGACGAATTCGAGCCCTTGGAAGGCGGCATTGCGCGAGTAGGCGTGCCACTCTGCTGGTTAACTGATCCGATGGATCATGTGCAGGATTTATTGAGCACACTCGACGAACTGCCGCAACTCGATCGGGATACGCAGCAACAGATGCAACAAACGCTGGAAGAGATGCTGGGGGAGCCGCCGGAGCCGGGAGAGGACTGGCTGGCGCTATTTCAGGCGATGTCGTTGAGTACGGCCCAGTTCCTGATGGAGTTGACCCGCCTGCTGGGGGACAATGGCCGCATTGCGCTGCGCGCCTGGTGGCAGGGCCGTCTCATTACCCTGCTGCGCGAGGAAACCTCGGCCCGCAAGCGCAAGCGCACCACGCGCCGCAAGAAGAGCGCTGATGTGCCCAGCGCCTTCCGGGACTTGATTAGCGGGCTGGATATGGGTGGGTTGGGCACAGAGGATGAAGGCGGAGACAGCGTCTAACAGCCTCAAAGTGGCTGCCCGGCATTGTGCCGGAGCATTTCTTCGGAATTCAAGAATCACTCAAGCCGGCTGCGCCACTGGTAGCCAGGCGCGAAAGGTAGTGCCCTGCCCCGGGCGGCTATCCACTTCCAGCTGGCCTTGATGCAGCTCGACTATCTCCTTGACGATCGCCAGGCCCAGGCCGGTGCCGGGAACGTCATTCTTCAACACGAGATGACCCCGATAGAACCGTTCAAAAATGTGCGGCAGGTCTTCGGCTGGGATACCGCTGCCACTATCCTCGACACACAGACACACTTGCTTGTCCCGTAAGTCGGCTCTGACCCGGACGTAACCGGCGGTGGTATAGCTCAACGCGTTCGCCACCAGATTGGTGACGACTTGCGCCAATTGATTCGCATCGCCAAGCACGGGCGGCAGCGCTGGCGCCAGCTCAACCGTGAGCCTCAGGCCTTCGGCCTCGGCACGCGGCTGATGCGCCAACACGACCTGCTTGACCACGTCGTCGAGCGCCACCGCCTGATAGTTCACGCCCTGCTCTTTGCGGCGCTCCAGCCGTGACAGGTCGAGAATGTCGTCGACCAACGCGGCCACACGTCTGACCTGCTGGTGCAAGACGTCCAGTTACTGCGCCTGTTTCTCCCGGTGGCCGCGTCGCAGCAAATCGATGTAGAGTTTGAGATTAGCGATGGGCGTGCGCAGTTCATGTGAGACGTCGGAGACGAATTTCGACTTGAGTTGATCGAGTTCGGTGAGCTGGGCATTGGCCGCGGCCAGTTCTAGCGTTCGATCAAGCACCCGTTGTTCCAGCGCTTCGTTGCTCAGGCGTAGCGCTTCCTCCATCTGCTTGCGCTCAGTAACGTCGCGGAAGAAGACAGCCATCTGGTTAGGACCTGTCTGAAAGGCATGCAGCTCGAACGCCCCGCTGATTTCCGAGTCATGATAGACAATCTGATCACGTTGGTACCTTTCGCCCGTGGCAGCCACCCGCCGATAGGCCGCCGGGATTTCCGTTTCAACCAGCGGCGGAAAGGCCTCTTCGAGGATTTTGCCAATAAACTGGCGGTGATCCAAATGCAAAATCTGATCGGCAGAGGCGTTGGCCCCTTGGAAAACCAAGCGTCCCTCTGGCTCCAATTCGTAGAGGTGCGCACCAAAAGGAGCCGCGTCGAGGATGGCGCGCATCCGTTGCTCGCTTGCCTGTAAAGCGGCCTCGGCCTGCTTGCGCTCGGTAATCTCAGTGATCATCCCGCACAGGCCCTTCACGTGGTCATCTTCGCCATGTAAGGGAAATTTGATGGAGATAAAAAACCGCGGGCCTTGCGCGTCCTCGAACAATTCCTCCATCTCCAGCACCGTGCCTGCTTCGATGACGGCCAGATCATTTAGGCGGAATTGCCGTCCAATGGGACCGGGGAATAGAACCTCGTCGGTTTTACCGATGACATCGGAGCGCTTCAAGCCCGTCACTTCTTCCCATTTACGATTGACCAATTCATAACGGCCTTCACGATCTTTGACGCAGATCAACGTACCGCTATATTCAACCAACTCGGCCAAAAAACGGCGGCTTTCGTGCAGGGCGTTGAGGGTCTCTTCCAGTGCACGGGTCCGCTGCCGGACACGCTTCCGCAGCACCCAGCTAAACCCGATCAGAATGAGGATGATCAGGCCAGCGCTTGCAGCCCCGAGGCCCAGATACGGCATCAGTCGCTGCCAGGCGTTCTCGGCACTGGTCCCCAACCAGCGCTGATCGATCGCCTGATATTCCGCTGGGCTGATGCGGGAAAAACCGTTCGTCACTAGGTTGAGGATCGCCGGGTTACCCTTCTTCACCGCGCGATGAAACTCACCACTGTACAGCGGGGCTGAGTGGTTAAATTGATCCTGAAGGCCATACTTGTAAAGGAAATACAAGGCCGGCGGTTGGTCGATGACAAAGATCGTCTCTTTTTGTTCAGCCACGGCTTTGACGATCTCCTCATAGCTGTCGTAATAGACCAGACTGGTGACGCCCTGGTCGATCAAGTACTCAGCATTGGCATCGCCCAACTTGACCGCGACGCGGAACCCTTTCACATCTTCGGCATCGGCTATGCCCGAGATTTTCTTTGGGAAGAAGATGGGCACATCGAGCCGGGCGTAGGGCGCGGTAAAATCGAAACTTCTAGCGCGTTCCTCCGTGTAGAAAATAGTATCGATAACATCAAACTCCCCGGCTCGCATTCGCTGGAGCGCTTCTCCCCAGGGAATTGCGTTAAGGTCCACCTGCACGCCGGTTCGCTCTTCCCACAACTTCCATTGATCGGCCAAAATACCCCGAACGTTGCCCCGGTCGTCCTTGAATACATAGGGTGGATAGTTGTCGTCCATGACCACGTGGATGGTTGAGGGTGAGGGGGCGACCGGCGAAGCAGGAGGTGTGGCGCAGGCCGCGAGCACGCCGACCAGCAGCATTAACCAGGTCCAGGCATAACGCGATGAAAGTGTGGGACGACAATGCGAATTCATCTTATAGCCCCTGTGTCTCCGGTCTGCTGTAAGACGCACTATCACTGTCAGCCGACCAGCTGAACTTGCCCAGCTCGCATCACCTGTGCTTTCATCATACCACGAATGCCGACGGCAATCGTGCAAACAAAAACCGCCAAGCCTCGTCGGTTTGGCGGTTCTAACTTTCAAGCTCTACTATGCTCTGGTGCGTCAAGGAGTTTTAGCTAAATCCCACAGGCTCACATCAAATGAATTCGCCAGGGCCAGTAACTTGCCATCCGGCGAGAAAGCCGCCGCTGAATACGTAAAATCTTCACGCGGCTCGAACTTGCGCAGCACTTCCCACGTTTTCATCTTACGAATTTGCGCCTCACGACCATCCGTCACCATGACGAGCTGTTGACTATCCGGCGAAAAATCCACATCCGCCAGGCGATTTTGAAAGCCATCCAGCGTGCGCTCGATGGTGCCTGTTGGGGCGGCCCACAACTTGACGGTGCGATCGACGCTGCCCGTGCCCAACCATTGACCATCGGGCGAGTAGGCAATCGTCGTAACTCCACCCGCGTGGCCTTCCAACGCGAAGAGTGCCTGGCCCGATTGAACCTCCCAGACCCTGGCCGTTTTATCGTGGCTGGCCGAGGCCAGGCGCAGGCCATCGGGTGAGAAGGCTACCGCCGTCACGCTATCCGCGTGACCCGCTAACGTCCTGACGATCTGTCCGGTCTTCACATCCCATAAGTTGATCACCTTATCGTAACCACCGGAAGCCAGCAACGACCCATCGGGCGAGAAGGCCACCGCCGTCACAGCCAGCGTGCGCCCGCCGAGCCTCCATAAGACCTGCCCGGTCTTCACCTCCCACACGCGGACCACACCCTCTTTGCCCGCCGAGGCCAGTAATGAACCGTCCGGCGAGAAGGCCACACTGGTGATGATGGCGCTGTGATCGCGCAGCGTTTGCACCGTGCTGGCCTCTTTCACAGCGAACAACTTGATGCGATGCTCGACGTCGCCTGCCGCCAGCACTGACCCGTCGGGCGAGAAGGCAATCGTCGAGACGCCCGCTCGATCAAGATCGAAGCCGCCCAGTGAACGCGCCTGGGCTTTGGGGATGAGTGCATTGACGATCACCACGATGGCGATCAATGCTGCTGCACCCATGAGCCACGGCAGCCAGCCTGGCCAGCGCCGCTCGACACCCGATCGGCGGTACGGCGCGGCGCGCGCGGCGCAGGGGGGACACAACAGCCAATCGGTTTGGGAACGCTCAACGCGCTGTTTCCAAGCAGACAGGATCGCGGCGCGCGAAAGATTTTGCTCGGCCACCCAGCGCGCTACAGTCGTGTCATCAGGCGTAAAGCCATTGGCGACGACACGCTGTATATCGCTCGGCGCATAAGTGGGACTTTTGACCCGGGACGTTTCGGTTCCACAGACATCACAGTTTGCCACGTCCTACTCCTGTTTAATCTGATCGAATGCAAACCGCCCGGCCTCTTACGAGGACCGGGCGGTGGATGCGTCGTGACGGTGAGCGCCGCCGAAACGGCCCTCAGTCGCCGCGTCAGCTAGGCTTTGCGAACGTTCTGCGCTTGCAAGCCCTTCGGCCCGCGCGTGACTTCGAACTCCACCTTCTGGCCTTCCTGCAGGGTCTTGAAACCTTCCATCTGAATCGCTGAATGATGGCAGAAGACATCCTCGCCGCCGTCATCCTGGGTGATGAAACCAAAACCCTTCGCATCGTTGAACCACTTTACTGTACCGCTTGCCATGAAAACTACTCTCCTTGTTGGGGAGGTGGATGCTGCGCTATCGCAATGAAGCCACGTTAGGGCGGCCAACAACCTCAAGCGTCTCCAACTCCATGGGGCCTATTGTATGCCCAATCGGCCAGTTCGGCAAGGGTGCAATTCACGGCGCCGGCCGGGTCACTGGGCGCGGGGATCGCACTCCAACTGCCGCCCATCTAATTGCCGCGCTTTTTCGCAATACACCAGGAAGAGGTCGTTCCAGTCTGTGTGATAAAGAGGATCCAGGCCGCGGCAGGCATCGTGCATCTTGATATCGTCCGGGCCGGCTTGAAAGGCCCACGGCATGACGCCGCTGGCGCCTAACTCGAAAAACCGATCGAGTGCGGCAGCCACCGCTGGACCGCGCGTTATTCCTGTCTGAGACAAAGAGGTATCCCGACCGCTGCCATCGCCGTGCGTCGAATCGCCCGACCAGACATCGTCAGCCAAGGGATAGGTGCCATCCATGCAGGCCTCCTCGGCGTGCAAGTGATTGCCGCCCGTAAAGCCCAGCTCTTCCATCACAAAGGGCAAACGGCGCGCCGCGAACCACTGATAATCGACATACTGCTCCAGGCGATCTCCAAAGTTCCGTTCATAGTTTGGCAGGGACGCGGCGCGGGGAATGGACCACTGATTGTTGTAGCCGTGGATCGTCCCCAGATCGAAAACGGCCCGCCCGTTGGCGCAACGCAGGTCATACAACTGCGCCGGATCGCGGCTCTGTCCATTGGTCGCGTGAAAGGTGGAGACAAAGCCTGAAGCGACCAGGCGCGGATGACGATCGACTTCACGGATGAAACAGGCCATGTCTTGGACGAAGCCTTGCATAATCGCTACCGCCTGCTCGGGCGCATCAACCTGAAGTTCGTTGCCCATTTCCCACGCAAAGATCTGTTCCGGGTTGATCTGCACTTTTTCCGCGAGTGAGCCGATCACTTGAATGCCCTGCCAGTCACCGTTGTTCACCGGCAAAGTTACCACCTCGTTATAATGTCTGATCAAGGTTTCCACATACTGCCGGTACGAACCTTCGCCGAAGGTTGGTTGAGCATAGCCCTGGCTAAACCAGTCCGGCTCCAAATGCGGAGGCTGACTCTCCTGTGCGACACAAAAAGGATCGCTAAAATCGTGCTCCGCGTAACCGGGGCAGTGCAGGTTGTAGACATTAAACCCCGGGGCTGCCGCATAAAAATCTGTTAGCACGATCAGATATTTGAGCGGCTGAATACGCTGATGTTCCTCCAAGAGACTGGACACGGCCAGTAGTTTATCATTGGCGCGCAGGATGTCGTGAAGCATGTGAATATCGCTGTTAGCATCATAGAAGCGCGGGGCAAAGATGCGCACCACCTTCACCCCCATGCGACTGGCGGCTTCCAATTGGCGCTGGATGATGCCGGGACTGGCTCCGGTG
>JAUQXC010000311.1 GCA_030834825.1 Thermoflexales bacterium | reverse complement strand
TTACCAAAACTGGCACAGTCTTTCGCTCAGTCATCTAGCAGGCAAAAATCAATGTTGCAGTATCGTGGCCGGCCGGATTTTTACCGATTCACCGTCAATCACACACAGACTTACACCAAGTCAATCGACCTTGATGATCTATTCAACCTCTCGGTTCCGGGTGTCTATCAAGTGCAATTAATTTACAACGATGCTTCACTTGTTGACCGCGATCATTGGGAATGGGGCGGCTCATTTGCGGGCAAGGTCTTCACCGTGACTGTGACACCACCCTGAGAATGGAGTTGCCTGATAACAGTCGCTGAATCGATCACATCAACCCTCTATCTTCCTGCTGCAGCGTGCGAATGGACTTTGGCAAATTCGGGACTCGAGGCTTCAGCCGGTTTGATTGACCGCTACATCTCCGGCTAAAGCCTCGAGTCCAATCGCGATGTAAACACTTGGCAATGTCCTGTAATGCTATAATCGCCTCATGCGTGTCTCTCCTTCCTCTCGCCGTCGCTCACGCGCCTCTCAGATCTGGTTAGGCTTGATGCTGGCGTGTGGCATCATTTCAGTGGCTGCCGTGACGCTGGCGCGCGAAGCCTCGCGCGGTTTTGGCAACAACACGTCCAACTCCCGCGTCAACATCCTGGTCCTCGGCATCGATCAACGTGAAGGGATGACGGGGCCGGCGCGCACCGACACGATGCTGCTCTTCACGCTCGATCGACAGGCGCGCACCGCCGGGATGCTGTCCATCAATCGCGATCTGTGGGTCAAAATCCCCGGCGGCCAACGCGCGGGCAAGATCAACACCGCGCATTTTCTGGGCGAAGTGGAACAGGTTTCCGGCGGCGGCCCGGCGCTGGCGATGCAGACGGTGCAGGCGGCGCTGGACATCCCGGTGCAGTATTACATCCGCCTGAACTTCTCGGCCTTTGAGCAGCTGATCGACCTCATCGGCGGGATCGACCTCAACGTGGAACAGCCCATCGACGATCCCGACTATCCCGACACGGGCTTTGGCTACGAACCGTTCCACATCGACGCGGGTTGGCAGCATCTCGATGGCCGCACCGCACTAAAGTATGCCCGCACCCGCGCCACCCCCGGCAGCGATCTGGATCGCGTCAAGCGGCAGCAACAAGTGATCCTGGCCGTGCGCGACAAGCTGCTCAAAGAGCGGCGGCTGCCGCAATTGCTCACGCAGCTGGGTTCGCTGCTCGCCATGTACAGCGGTTCGATCCAGACCAACCTCACACCCGGCCAATTGCGCGAACTGATCGAGTTGGGGGCCGGGATCGATCGAGATCAAATTTATGCCGTAACGTTGGATGGGCAGTGGATCGAGGAGTTCTTCGCACCGGACGGCCAGGATGCCATCGTGCTGAAGCCGGGGGCGACGCTCTACCTCCGCGAGCAGCTGTACAAACCACCGCGCGCGCCGCACACGCCCAGTCGGGGCGCACTCACACCGCGCGCCCCTCGGTCGAATTCGCCACTCCCGATCGCGCCGACGATTCCGCTTCGCGCGACGGTGAGCTCCGCGCCGTTGCTGACCGCGACGCCGGGCACCGCACAAGCCTATGTCGTTCAACCAGGCGATACGTTGTTTTCGCTGGCACTGCGCTACGGGGTGACAGTGGAGGCCCTTCAACAAGCGAATAATCTGGCGAGTGATAACATTTATGCGGGGCAGCTGTTGATCATCCCAACGCCATAGGGATGTCCCGTGCCAGACTTCCGAAGTTTGCAAAACTTCGGAAGTCTGGGGGACGCAACACCATAGGAGGAAAGCATGTCCAATCAGTCACGCACGTGGATCTTAATCGGCTTGAGCGTCTTGATCGTCATCGGCGTCGCGTTGATTCTCGTGCCGTTACTCACCCCCAACATTGCGCTGGACTTTCTAACGCCCGGCCCCACCGCCTTGATCATCGACCAAAGCGACCTACCCTATCCCGCCGTTCCCCGCATTACCGTCGGCGACGCGCAGACCGCCCTCGAACTGAACCAGGCGGTCTTCATCGATGTGCGCAGCGAACAGCAATACGCGCGGGGGCACATCACTGGTGCAAAATCAATGCCTTTGAATGAACTGGAAAGCCATCTGACTGAACTGAATAAAGATCAGCCCATCATCACGTACTGTACCTGACCGGCTGAAGAAACCAGCGCCCGTGCGGCGCAGATTCTGTTGGAGAACGGTTTCCGCAACGTGATGGCAATTCAAGGCGGCTTGCAAGCGTGGATCAACGCGGAGTATCCCACTGAGCCATGAAAAAACCTCCCGGAGGGTTGAATCCTCCGGGAGGTTGCCTTACTCTGCGATGCCATTCTGCGCGATGACCTGTGCGTACCAGTGGCCGCTGTCTTTGATCACGCGGCGCTGCGTGGGATAGTCCACGTAGATGACGCCGAAACGCTTGCTGTAGCCAAACGCCCACTCGAAGTTATCCAGCAGCGACCAGACAAAATAGCCGCGCACATCCACGCCTTCCTCCAGCGCCTCGCGCAGCGCCGTGATATATTCACGCAGATAGTTAATGCGGCGCGGATCATGCACGCAACCGTCCGGTGTCAACTGATCCTGAAAGGCCGCGCCATTCTCGATGATGTAGAGCGGCGGTAGCGGATAGCGCTGGTGCAGCGTAGTAAGCAAGTGGCGCAGCCCTGGCCCGTACACTTCCCAAGTCATCTCCGTATGCTCGGCTCCGGGGACCGGACGAAGGCGCTGTCCCTGATTGTCAAATAACTGCCGGTTGTAGTTGTTGATGCCCAACCAATCGAGCGGCTGCGCGATCAATTTGAGATCGCCCGCTTGCAGCTGCGGCGCAACAGGTTCACGTTCCTGCCAGGCCAGCAATGGATACTCCGCGTGCAACAACGGATCGAGGAACCAGCCCTGATCGCGCTGCCACACCCGCTCGAGCAGTGCCCGGCTGGCCGGTGTATCTTCCACACTTTCCAGCGACCACAGGTTCAATACGATACCGGCTTTGATGCCGGTATTGATGGCCCGCATCGCCTGCAGCGCCAGCCCGTGTGCGAGCAGCGTGTGATGCGCCGCCTGCACGGCCAGCTTTTCATCGCACAGGCCGGGCGCATGTGCCCCCAGCTGATAACTCAAGAACGAGACACACCACGGCTCATTGAACGTGGACCAGTTCTGCACGCGATCGCCCAGCAGCTTGACCATGGTCTCCGCATAATCGGCAAAGGCATAGGCCGTGTCGCGCACCGGCCAGCCGCCCGCCTCAGCCAGCGCCTGCGGTAGATCCCAATGGTAAAGCGTGATGGTCGGCTCGATGCCGGCGGCCAGCAGCGCATCCACCAGGCGCGAGTAGAAATCGATCCCCGCTTGATTGAGGGTGCCACGCCCCTGCGGATAGATGCGCGGCCACGCGATCGAAAAGCGATAGGCTTGCAAGCCCAGGCGCTTCATTAACGCGACGTCTTCCGGCCAGCGGTGATAGTGATCACAAGCCACGTCACCGGTATCGCCATTTTCGATCTTGCCGGGCGTGTGACAGAAGCGATCCCAGATCGATTCGCCGCGACCGTCCTCATTCCACGCGCCTTCGATCTGGTAGGCCGCCGTGGAGGCGCCCCACACAAAGTGGTTGGGGAAAGACAGGGTTGGGGTGGACACAGGTTGCTCCTTCAGCAGCGATCAAACCGGCCTGTCGATTTTCTGATGCGACTCACAATGACAGCATTTGGATCAGTTCGCCCAGTCCTTCAATGCTGTGCGGCACGTCCACGTCCCGATAGATTTCCCACGTCTCGACGTGCACGCTGGACTGGCCGGGTTCCAACACGGCCAGGGGCGCCAGTGTTTCCAGCTCAATGTAATGCGAATTGCAGTACAGCTGGACGTTGGTGTTCAAATCGGGATGTAGCTGTTCCAGCTGAGGATCAAAGCGCTTGAGAAAGAACACACCCGATCGCAAATAGCCCAGCCAACCGCGCGCCAGCACACCGATCTTGAGCTCGGCTGGACAAGGCTGCGCGTCGATCCACACGTAATCGTCGTCCGCGAACAAACGCTCGTCCTGCCATGACGCGTACGGCCACAACACCAGCTGGCGATCCGGCCGATGACGGTTGAGCAGAGTGGTCGTGCGCAACGGTGCAACCGCATAGCCGCCCGGTGGCAGCAGCGAGATCGCCCAAGTCGCGATCTCGATCGGCTCAGCGCGATCGTTGCGCACGGCGTGCCGCAGGGTGATCACGGGCCGCTCGGGCTGCAGCTCAATCTCGATCGATTTGCGGACGCCCGACGCGGCCTCCGTGGGTCCGATCAGCCGCACCCCCAGCGGCAGCTCTTCGATCAACAAGCCCTGATCATCGGGCACGTAGGAGAGTTCCAGCGCTTCCGGCGCCAGCGCCACGCGATGCCCGCCGCGCAAAGAATATTCACCAAACGGCGTGGTCCAATGGGTGTCCGGCGCCTCGGCCAACAGGTTGTCTGTCGCACCGGCCAGGATCAAACGGACGAGGCGTGGTCCGGCTTCTGCCAGGTACTCGAGGCGCAGGTGATCGTTTTGCAGCGAACGCGTGGGTAAACCATGGAAATCAGTTGTCATGAGTAAGAGATCAGGGAGCGCACTTTTACTTTTAGTAGTAGGCCAGCGTCGAGCTCAACCGCTGAGCGGTATCGTTTAGTCGCTCATCGACAATGGCGTGAATGTCGGCCAGGGGCCTCTCTAAGATATCGGCCCAGATCGCCGTGAAAGCTTCGGTCAATTTGTTTTCCACCAGCCCCCAGAGAGAAAACGTTGGGAAAGCGCGGCCCACTTTCAAGCCCTCACCGGCCATTTGATAAAACGGATCGCTGTTGAAGGGTTCATGCGTCAACACTTCCAGGCGGGATGGGAACAGGCCGGATGTCCGCACAAAACGCGCCTGGGCCTCAACGCGGTTGAGATACCGAATCAACGCCAGCGCCTGTTCCACGTCACGGGTATGCTTCCAGATGACCAAGTGTGACCCGCCGATGTAGGGCACGCCGGGCGGCAGGACCTGACGCGTCCGCGGGGCGAGCTCGCGTGGCATATCAGGTGATAGGTGCAGCCACGGCCCGCTGATCGTCATCGCGGCCTGTCCGCTCCAATAGGCTTCGTCAGATTGATACTCGTCACGCTCGCGCATCTCCGGCGGCAAGTAACGCGCCAGATCAAAGTAAGCGTAAATGCCTGCCTTGGC
>JAUQXC010000310.1 GCA_030834825.1 Thermoflexales bacterium | reverse complement strand
TAGGAGAGGTAAAAAGTACTAACAGTCAGACCCGTACACTTGCCATTCATTGCGAGAAGGGATGAGGCGACGAACTGGGGTGCGTGGTAAGGCGAGCTGGTGGATATTGAAAATAGACGAAGGGATAGGGGCAAATCAATGAAACGCCGCGAAGGCGGCATCGCTAGCCATTTTCGCGGCGAAAATTACATCCAGCGGTTTAGAACGTGACGGTGCGATCCGACCGACAGAAGGGCAACCCGGTACAGTCGAACGGATCACCCGCGCTGACAAAGCCGCCCGTAATCAATTCCTCGAACTTGGCAGTGACGACGCAGGTATACTCATGCCCGTTGGCATGGAGAATGTGCAGACGCCCTTTCTCGCCAAAGCTCTCGAAGTAGAGCACGGTGCCAACCGGCTCTATCTCTTGCGGCACACAGCCGGCCAGCAGCGCGATCAGCACGACAGCAAGTAGTAACTTCAACGCTAACCATCTCGCGTAATGCTCGATGCTACACTGGATACGGGGTATCTTCATACTTGCGCTCTCAGTCCAATTTGGCTAGCGCCTTTTGAATAGCGGCATCAAGTGTGCTAGGCTCGCCTCTGAAAAACGCAATGAGTACTATGACTCTAGGATCAATCAAATTGATTAGTGATCTGACATGTTCGTAGCGATAGGGGCCATACGGTTGTCGAGTTCCAGAATTCCGTTGTTTTTCCTCATACTTATCCTTGTACCATTTCTCGTTTCTTATTGCTCCAATGCCCATCGCTAATTGATCACCCGCTGTTGATAGCGCGGCTGCAAATTTGCTTGCCGCCAAACCGTCCTTCTTGAACGCCGCCACAACGGGTTCCACGGCGGCTGCCCCCATTTCGTTCAACGCGATTATCGCACCTACACGAACGAGTATCTCACTCGCTTCGAGCGCAAGAATAAGCGGCTCAAGTGCTGATGAGCCAATCGTCGCTACAGCAACAATCGCATTAAAAGCTACGTCGTACCTTTTGAAGGTATCAATGAGGTACTCAATCGCCGGAGCCGTTCCGATTCTTCCCAGTGCGCGGGCTGCATCACTGCATAGGTAAAAGTCGTTCTTGGGGTCCCTAAGAATTGCACCCAGCGGCTCGACCGCTCTTGGATCGCCTATCAGGCCTAATGCCTCAGCGACTGCCGCATGGCGAGTTTTCTCGTTCTGCAGAGCAAGGATTAGAGGTGCCACCGCAGGTGTACCAATCTGGACGAGTGAGTTCTCTAGATGAGCCCGTAACGTTGGGTCAGGCCCGCTCCGAGCCAATCTGTTGATTAATGGTTCAATGGCAGGAACACCAATCCGCGAGAGAGTGGTGACCACGGACTCAGCAGCGTGCCCCCTCTCAAGCGCCTCGATGAGTGGGAGCACCGCTGGAGATCCAATTTCGACACACTTGTCCCATTGTTGTTTGGTAACCCAATAGTATGCCTCTAGTTGGCCATTCGGCGCTTGCCAACCGAGTTTGTCCAGCACCTGGACGGCCGCCTCGCGCAGTTTTTGATCTTTGTCCTGGAGAGCGGCGACCAGTGGTTCAACGGCAGGCATACCGATACTTGCCAAAGCGTTAGCGGCCTGCTGACAGATTGTTTGATCCTTCTCATAGGTCAATGCCTTGACTAAGCCTTTGATATCACCTTTGGCCTTCATCTTCTCTACATTGGGTGGCCCAAACAATGACATTGCGGTATTTCCTTTCTGCGCTTGTCAGCCTTGTGGAAGTCTACTTATTCACAACAATCTGATATTCTTTTTCCAGTGTCTGCCCACTGACCATTGTCCCGAAACACCAAGCATAGATGGTAATGTCAAAGGTCCCTGCCTCTTGTGGCACACCGCTGATCTTGGCGGCATCCTTGTCTTTCAGAAAAACAAACTCAAGTCCGGCGGGGAGCGCTCCCTCTTTGATCCACATATCCCCAACAGGAGTCACATTTTGGGTAATGTGTATTTCGATTTCATACATTGCACCCGCCTGCGCTTCAGGCAGGGAGGCAGGCTCGATCACAAGCGGATCCGGCACAGTCCCAATATAAGGATTTGTTTCCGGGGTCGGGGTCGCTATCGGGGCTCCGGTTAACGACGAACAAGCAACAGACACCATTGAAAGTAACAATAATACAAATAGAGTCGCTTTTTTATTCTTCATGGCTCACTTTTGGATGCTTGATCAAAGTACATGACGAGCAAGACAATAATTCTTTAGTTGAGCTATCGCTGCCAACCCCGCACATCAGGCGCGCCCGACGAACTTATGCTCTACGACGCGCTCAAAGTGGCGACATCAACCTCAATAAAACCTTGCTTGGGACGTCACTTGCATACGCTTCTTGGGTAGCCTTTTTTGCAAAAAACTACCCAACACATAGCAGCAGTACACAACCCCCAAAAAACTTCTTCCCACCGCGTCAATGTACACTCGATCTGGTTAGGCCACGCACTACTTACTTTCGCAATGACATTAGTTAACCTGCTCAAACACCATGATCGGAGTATGGCGCGTCGTCATCTTCTGGTAATTCAGATATGGCGGATGGCGTTCGGTGACAAACTTCCACAAGCGATTATATTCCTCGCCTTGTGCTTCTCGTGCTGCCACCGAAACGACCTTACCATTGATCTCTAACCTGGCGTTTGGGGTTTTCTTTAAATTCAGATACCAATCAGCATTCTTGTCTTTTCCCCAATTCGACGCCACGATCAGATACTTGCCTTCGTAATCGAAATAAGCAATTGGGATAGTGCGCTCCTGTCCTGACTTGCGTCCTACTGTGTGCAGAATCAGGATCGTCTGTGTGCCGAGCTTGCTTCCAAGCCGCCCACGACTGAGACGGAGGAGCAAAGAGTTGATGGACATGAACCATTTGATGAGGATGTCTTTCATTTGATTGCTTTTATCCAGTTGATGGTTATAAACAGGTAATAGACATTAGGTGGCAGCCCAACAGCCGGGCGTCAGCCTGTTACCTAAATGATCGCCAACCGTCACAACTGACGCTCAACTTTGGCAGCTGGGCGGGTCAGCGGGACGCCGTTGTTAGGCCGCCCATTACGTTGGCAAATCCGCACGATAATGCAGAGACGCTATTTGTCCTCACAGTAATCTTGCCAATTCTCCAGCAATTGTCCGCCCCATCCAACATACACACTTGTTGCATAACTATCATTTATCAAGACATATCCGCCGTCGCGCCATTCATAATCTCTTTTGCCATTAGTATAGAGAGTATGATTAAATGCAATTTCTGAACCCAAGCGGCAAGGCGGTGTATCGGTGACTATCACGCTATATCGAATTTGCATTCGACGATAGCCATCTTCAAAAGAAACTTCCGAGCCCGAGCCCGAAACCCCTTTAATGAGGGCGTCCCTCACCCACTGATCTCCGGCTCGTTTTATTTGCCATACTTCATTTGCTCCACCACTTTCCCACTCAACCGAACCCACTGCGACTATCCATCCATCAGGTGTTTGGAGGACTTGTTCAATGTGGTTATAGGGGCCCAAGTCCCATACGCTTCCGTCTAGGGCAAATACATATAAATCTTCAATGTCATACGGTCGACCTCGGACCCCCTGTACGTGCAAACTCCAATATGCTAACACCCCATTCGCACCCTCCGTTAAGCGCGGCGTAGACGCCTTCCAGCCCGCGCGGTCTGTTTCCTGCGTAATAATCGCCGCTAACCCTTTCAGCCCAACCTCACGAGCATCCGCACTTGCCAGCACAAGACCAACCGTATCACGCAGGGCGCGTCGATAAGTCTCTAGACAGTCAGTGCCGTTTTCTCCCGTCACATTCCCTCTCGCACGCCATGAAGCACAAACATCACTTAGCAAAGCTTGGCGCACTTTGTCTTCGACTTGTTGGGTCAGCCTGAACGTTGATGAGTTAGAGCTACTGTCAAGCAGTGTAGTGGGAATATGGGTTGCGCTTAGAAGAACAGTAGGAGAAGGTGATACAAGGGGGCTCTGCTCTTTCTGCGCAGACTTACAGGCCGAGATTAACAGGA
>JAUQXC010000309.1 GCA_030834825.1 Thermoflexales bacterium | reverse complement strand
GACTTCGTTAAAGTGCGGCAAGGCCTGGCCCGCGTACAGCTCACGGCCATTGTTTTCGGCCTGCACCGGCGGGCGCTCGACGTTGTTGAGCAGACCTTCTACCAGGTCCGAAGCCGCCGTCAAATCTTTAAGCCCCTGCTGATACTGAATCCCGATCGTGGCGCAGCCAAACTCATCGGCAATGCGCAGGGCGGCTATGTACATTTTGCATTGGGCCAACACCTGCGGTTCGGTCAGCGCCGTGGCTTCATCGGCGCCGAAGTTAAACTTCATGCCGCGTGCAAGCAGCCACTCGTAGACCGCACGCGCTTCAGCATCGGACACCGTCAGCATCTTGGCATACAGTGCCGACTGGCTCAGGCGCTCTTTATAGATGCCGAGTGGGAAAAGCAGTTCATCGGGGATGATGGCGTTGTACATGCCCATGCAGCCTTCGTCAAAGATCCCCATGATAGCTCGCTGCTGCCTGAAATGCCGAGCGAATTGGATCCCCGCTTTCGTGGCCGCGGCGGGCGCTTCAGCCGGATCATAGAGACGGACATGAGACAGATCGTGTTTGATGGTGCCCTTCTTCAACCACGCGCGCAAACCCTGGAGGAAAAATTCATCCGTGAAGTCCTCACTCCACAGTGTGCTGTACTTGCGGCCTGCCTTCGTCAGGCTGCCGTTGAGGTTCAACATGCCTACCAATCCCGGCCACGTGCCGCTCCAGTTAGCCACCGTCAGGACAGGACCCCGGTGTTCAAGCAGGCCGGGTAACACGTGGTGCGTGTACTGCCAGACTGCTTCGGCCACAATGATCGGCGCCTCTTTGGGAATTTGGCTGAAGACTTCCAGCCCATACTTTTGACTATCGATGAAGCCATGTTTTTTAGTTGGATCATAGGGATGCGCACGCTTGACCTTGCCGCCCTCACGCTCAATTGCGGCCACGAGCTGCCGCTCCATTTCTGCTTGTGCCGCTTCGCAGTTTTGGTTGGCGCTTAAGCGCAAGTCGCCGCTTGCTACCAAGTAAATCGTATCCATGAGAGTCCTCCACGCTGCTGGGGTATGTTGGATTGGCATTTCATGAGCCGCTGAGTACTATATTGCTAGGCAGACTGTCCAGCATTGTGCTGGCACTGGCCACAAGATCGCCGAATAATAAGTTGCGGGGCAAGCACAACTTCACGTGTTTCATCATCGCAGTGAGTGGTCAAACGCTCGATGAGTAGCTGCGCCGCCGACTCTCCCATTTCATAGGCGGGCTGGACAGCGACGGTCAGGAAGGGATCGATCACCGAGAGATAGGGAACATCGTCAATGCACACCAGGGCCATATCCTCGGGCACACGCTGGCCCGCTTCGCTTAAGGCTTGCAGTGCGCCAAGCGCGATGAAATTGTTGGCTGCCAAGAGAGCCGTGGGGCGCGGCGCGCACGCCAGCGCTTGCTTAACCAGCTGATAACCGCTTTCCTGTTTGAAGGCGCCTTGAAAAACCAGATTCGCTTCCATAACAAGGCCGTGCGCTTCGAGAGACTCGCGGTAACCGTCCGCGCGGTCCTGCGCCGAGGAGATCGTCGTAGGGCCGTTGATCAAGGCAATGCGTTGATGGCCCAGCTCGATGAGATGATCGATTAACCAGCGCGCACCGGTGCGGCTGTCACCGTAGACCAGATCGGCTTTGAAACCCTCGACCCGGCGATCAATCAGCACACACGGCACGTGTAACTGCTTCAACAACGCGAGGCGCTTTTTGTCGCGCGTGGCGGGGGCAATGATAACCCCATCGACCCGGCGCTCAACCAGCAGATTCAGGTAGATCGTTTCTTTAGCAGGATCCTCATCCGTGTTGCACAGAATAGTCCGAAAATCATTTTCAGCGGCAGTGTCTTCAACGCCGCGCGCCACTGTGGTCCAAAAAGGATTGGTAATGTCGGAAACAATTAAGGCAATCGTGTTGGTCTGGTGAGAGCGGAGGCTGCGTGCCAAAGTGTTGGGGACATAGTGGAGCTGGTCGATAGCGTACTGTACGCGCCGACGGGTGTCGTCAGTAACACTTTCCGCGCCATTGATGACGCGTGAAACCGTAATCGGAGCAACCCCGGCTAGTTGTGCAACATCTCGGATGTTGGGCATGTTCACCCACGTTTGTAGGCGAAATTCTTGGTACCGTTAACATGTTAACGGTACCAAGAATTATAAGCGGAAATAAAAGCACTGGTCAAGTAGAAATTTTGTGCTGTGGATAATTCGCTCTTTTTCAAAAACTCATACTTGACTTAGCACAAAACGGGTGTAATATTTGGTAAATCGATTTACTAACACGATTTACCATGGCAAAAAGATCTACAGCCAAAGATGTTGCGGACCTAGCCAAAGTATCGAGAACAACTGTCTCGTTTGTGCTGAACAATGTCCCTGGCATGCGCATCAGCGATGAGACGCGCCAACGAGTGGTTGAGGCAGTACACCAGCTCGATTATCATCCTGATGCCACCGCCCGCCGCATGGTCAGGGGTCGGACCAATATCATTGGATTTGTATTGCGCCAGACGCCTGATCAAGTCTTCGCTGATCAGTTTCTACCAGAGGTTCTGCACGGTCTGAGCAAAGCAGCAGCGGCGCAGGGCTATCACATCTTGATCGAACCCGCTCCTCCCGACGATCCCAGCAGCTATCTGCGGCTCATCCGCGAACGACATGTGGATGGTGTCGTCTTATCCGGACCGCGCTTTGACGATCAAGATTTGCTGCGCGTTCACGCTGAAGGTGCCCCGGTGGTTTTGATGGGCCAGCTACCCAATTCGGGATTGCCTTTTGTCGATGTCGACAATGTCGGCGGCGCCATGCTGGCGACCCGGCACCTTATCACTTTAGGTCATCGCCGCATCGCTTTCATTTCGAACGCGATGGCGGCTTATACCGCCAGTGCGCAGCGCTTGAGCGGCTACCAACAAGCACTGGCGGATGCCGGCCTGCCCTGTGACGAAGCGCTCATTCGTTACGGCGACTTCACGGCCGTCAGCGGCGAGGCGGCCATGAATGATCTCTTAACAACAACCGCGCCCCATCCCACGGCTATCTTTGTCGCATCAGATACGGTCGCGATCGGTGCCCTGAAGGCCATCCGCCATGCCGGATTGCGAGTTCCGCACGATATCGCGCTAGCCAGCTTCGACGATGCGCCTCTCTCCGAATTAATCGATCCACCTTTGACAACCGTGCGTCTTCCCGCTTATGGACTGGGTTGGGGCACAGCTGAGATGCTCATCCGCTTGATTCATCATGATGAGATTCGCGAACCCGGCGTGCTGCTGGAAACCGAGCTGATCGTACGAAAATCAAGTGGAGCGCCAAACGATGTCTGAAAGGAGGTGAGAGGCACAGAAGACGAATACCGTTGTTCTGTCGTGAGCGCGTTTCACCCAAATGTAACAAGGAGGACTAAGCAAGATGCGTAAACA
>JAUQXC010000308.1 GCA_030834825.1 Thermoflexales bacterium | reverse complement strand
TGCCAGAGAGACTTATCAGAAGCTCGGTTTTGTGGGCAAAGTCGCAGAAATCGAAAGACTTTTGGGCGATTAGCCCGCATTGCGATTTAGGTGCTGCCTAGGCGAGCACATCTCCTCATGGTTCTGTTGCAACAGCCGCTTCCCAGTTGTACCAATCACCTCGCTAATATCTTTGCACGTGAATTTTGCCGATGACCCCCTGCACGCTTACTCCGGCTCACATCGCTGATTAAAGTGTCAACCGTCATCACAATCGAGCAGTAATCTCAATGCTACATGCCGGCACCCGATCGAGACCCACTTGGTCGGGACTGAATTGTCAGAGATGTAAAAGAATTGGAAAGAGAGTTGCATTATTCATATTGAAGTTGGTCGTAAACCTCCTGCTGTTCTTAGGGACGATCTGAGGCCGACATGAAGATAGAAATCGTTTCGATGACGGTGCAACAGAAGATGACTTATTTTGTGCTGCGGGCGCCGATGATTCGGTTTGCGTCAGCAATTCTCAATTTAACTTGGAAAAACCTGATGAAGGCTCAAGGCGGACGATAGTCCGACGTTCCTGAGCAATTTTTGCCATAATGAGTATTGCTGCGCTTGCCGCTCTTTGCATAGGCATCACCGAGGATACAACACATGCTCTCGCTACTTTGAAACAGGAAATGTTGTGATTTAAGGGAACACTTAGCGCATGGCTCATTCCGCTTGCTGTGGAGCTTATTGATGGAGGCGGCATTGGGTAATCAGTATAGGAGAGAGCGACTACCATGAGTAGAGAAAACACTTTACTCTTTCTAATTCTAATAGCCCTTATTGCGCTACCAGTGTCTGAAGCTATAGCTGATCAAGGCCCGTTGCCAGCGCAGCATGTCTCCCTTGTGCTTGTCGTTGATTCCTCTGGCTCTATGGCAAACACTGATCCGAATTACTTGCGTAGGACCTCGTCCAAGCTCCTTGTGAGCCTGCTTGACATTGGAGACGAAGTCGGATTCATTGAATTTGGGACGGATGTAATCAGGAGCATGGACCTAATCCGGATCGCAGGAGACTCTACTAAGCAGGCCGTGCTCAATGAGCTGAGCAAAATCGCTACACGTAGCGACTGGACAGACATGAAAGCCGCTTTCAAGCAGGCCTGCGCGATCATTGGAGGGGCCAATCCAGAGAATGATCGCTATATCGTCTTTCTGACGGATGGAATGCCACAGCCTAAGGAGTCGGCGACTTGGTCAGCCGCACAGCTTGCCGCATACAAGCAAGAAACTAAGACGGTGGTACACGATTGTGGTGTGCCTGTCCTTTCGATCGGACTATCCCCGCAGGTCGATGAGGGCTTTTTGCAAGAATTGGCAGGAGCTCTACCGGGAGGCCAAGTCTATTTGGCCAAGGATGCGAGTGCATTGCCCGATGCCTATTTAAGGATTTTCGGGCAGCTCACGGACCGAAACGTAGCAGTTGCGCGCCAAGAGTCTGGAGATGGTAATTTGCTCAGGCTAATTGACGCTGACCCGGTCACGGGCGAATTTGTTCTGAAAGTGAATCGGGCGATGCTTGGAGTCATGTTTGTCCTGGTTCAGCCCGGCGTCGATTGCAGCAACGTGGCTTGCTTGACTATTACCGGACCCGATGATCAGATTGTGAGGCCCGGCACACCAGATGTACATTATGAAGTCGGCGTAGACTATGAAGTTGTCTCCATTCCACCGATTGAAGGCGAGTGGCGCATAAGGCTCGCGAACCTGCAACAAGCCAACCTTCGCGCGATTATCCGGTCGCGATTGCGGATGCGCTTACTTGCTCCATCTCAGTTTCTGCAGCCTCTTGGTCAGCCGCTCACTTTGACGGTACAGGTTTATCGTGAAATGGATAATAGCGACCTGGAGACTGTAGTGGGTGAACCTGAGAGGAAGGTGATAGTCAGCGTCCACCGACCGGACAGTTCAGTGGACGCGCTTACGCTCTATGATGATGGCACGCATGATGACAACACGGCAGGTGATGGTAACTTTACGAACACTTATGCCAATACAAATGCGGCTGGTAATTACTGGCTGGAGCTTCAAACCACAGATGGTGAAATACCTGTCAAATCTGTTTCTCCGCAGATCAAGATCGATGCTTTTCCAGTCCCTATCCTAATTGCTCCGCAGCCGGCTCAGCTTCAGCCTGTTGGGCCCGGTGAAGCGATCGAGTTGAAAGCGCGTATGGAGTTGGCTGGTGCAACGCCCGAGGTCCAACTGCGTTCGGCCTGGGCTGAGGTCAGGCGTTCAGATGACAAGCCAGTGTCGAGAATCGACATGATTGTGGATGGCGGCCAGGCAACCGGGGCTCTCAAGCTCGATATACCCTCGACAAGAGCCGTCGTCGTCATCCACGCCAGAGCAAACTATGATGGCACGGAATACGAGACCCAGAGTGCGCCAGTTGAGCTGCCGATCGAGATTCGGCCGCTCCTCAATTATGATTTGATAAATGCAGCAGATTTTGGCACAGCTTTTACTATTGACAAGCTGAAACACGTGATCTTCAAGGCCCAGGCGTTAACCGGAAGTAATCTTCGGCTAAGATTCGAGGCGATTGATGTGCCAGATTTACAGGTAAACGTCCAACCAATAACGTTGATTCCAGCGGCAGATACAACAGTCGAAATATCTCTGGAAGCAGGGCTGAACTTTAAGCCGACTGCGGGTCAGATATACAGTGGAACCTTGCTCCTCAACACAGATCCACAGGTTGAGGTCCGGCCCGCAGCCAGGATACCATTTAAGTTCAAACTGGATAAGCCAAGCTTCACGCATACGCTCGACCAAGCGGATTTTGGCAGCATCAATGACCTAAACACGGTGAGCAGTATTTCTCCACTGCAATTCACGGTTGTGTCCTCTCTGCCATCGGATCTACCGCTAGTGGCTCGTTTGGTGGATGATCAGGGCAAAGACCTGGATTTGGTCCGTCCCATACTCCGGCCCCCGATGCTGCCAGCCAGTGGCATATCCACGGTCACCTTGGGCCTCGAATCGAGAAACGAGGCGGGTGGCCCTACTCTATTCGCGGGACGTACAATCACGGGCAAAGTGCTGTTGAACGTTAGAATGCCAGATGGTAGTGAATTCCCATCCGATAAGCCTGCCCCAGTCTTTTCGTTACATGAGCGTTCACAGTGGGATGTTTTTTGGCAACGTGTCGGAAGCACGGTTCTAGCTGTATTGGTGTTGCTGTTAGCTACAGCGCTTGTTTCAGTAATTCTTTATCTGCTTGCGGCCTTAGCATGGGGTATCAGTCGTCTCAAACCCAAGACGCTCGGTGAAGGCTGGCTGGTCGAGGGTGATGCGGTGGCAGGGGGGCAAGAGTTTCACGAAACAGGAAATCGATATCCGCTTAGCATGTGGACGCATATGCGTCATAGGTTATTCGGGGTCTTGATATCGGATCAAGACAGGCGAACGACGACGCTTCCAGGGAGCAAACTCGATTATATCTTGAGCTGGCCATGGAGGCTGGTCGATGACCCCTTAAGTCC